>NZ_RZTA01000184.1:0-7579 GCF_004023115.1 Mesorhizobium sp. M6A.T.Cr.TU.017.01.1.1 | reverse complement strand
GGCTTCGCCCAGCGCGAGCGCGTTGAGGCCGCGCGCCAGGAACGGCATCGCCGCCAGCGCCAGCACGATGATCGGCCCGACTGAGCCGATTTTTTGCCAAGTCGCGCCGGCGAGCGAGCCGAGTTGCCAAAAAGTCAAGTCGCGCAACTGCCGGTCGTCGGCCATGAAGATCAGGATACCGGTCAGCGCCATGGCAAGGGCAGCCAGCGCGATGCCGGCAAGCAGCATGGTGGCAACCGAGGTTTGGCCTTGCCGGGTGGCGACCTGATAGAGCACCAATGTCGTCGCCAGCCCGCCGCAGAACGCCGCCAGCGGCAGAGCGAGTGTGCCCAGCACCGACGTTATCGGCGCCAGCACTGTGGCGCCAAGCACGATGACGGCCACCGCGCCGAGGCTCGACCCAGCCGAAACCCCGATGAGACCGGGATCTGCCAGCGGGTTGCGGAACAGCCCTTGCATGACCGCGCCGGAGACGGCAAGCGCGGCGCCGATCAGCACACCGAGGATGATGCGCGGCAGGCGGATATCGTAGACGATCAGGCGGTCGCGGGCGCTCAGCGCCTCATTGCCGGGTGCTGCGCCCAACAGCCAGTCGCCGACGACGCTGACGGCGGAGGCATCGGATGCGCCTGATGTCAGCGACAGCAGGACGGCAACGGCAAGTCCCAGGCATAAAAGCAGAATGACGATGCGCGCCCGCCCCGAACGGTCGCCGTCGGATGCTGTCGCCATGGTGCCCGCACCAGCGATCGATTGATCCACCATTGGAAGCCCGCTCAGTCCGCGGCCTGATCGCCATAAAGCGAGGCGGCAAGGTCGTGGATGACGTCGGCCGTGCGCGGCCCGAAGCCGAGCAGATAGCCGCCATCCATGCGGATCACCTTGCGCGCCGCACCCGCCGGCGTCGACAAGATGGCCGGGTTCGCGAACAATTCGTCATCGGATGCGGCGGGACCGGCATTGTTCATTATCAGGATCACGTCCGGCTTGGCGGTGATAACAGCCTCGTCGGACAATTGCTTGTAGCCGGAATAGCCGTCAACCGCGTTGACACCGCCCGAAAGCTTGATGATGCCGTCGGCGGCAGTCTCGCTGCCGGATGCGAGTATCTTGCCACCCTGCATCGACAGCACGAACAGGACGCGCTTGCGTTCCTTGATCGAAGCGGTCTGCTTTTCGGCGGCCTTCAGCTTGGCATCGATCTCGGCTGCCAGCGCATCGGCCTTGGCGTCCACGCCAAGCGCCTTGCCGACGATATGGATCTTTTCGAGAATGCCTTCATGGTCGTAGCGCTCGGGCACCTCGATGAATGGAATGCTCGTTTTCTTCAGCACGTCGACCGCTTGCTTCGGCCCGCTGCCGTGCAGCGCCAGGATGCCTGACGGATTGACCGACAGGACGCCTTCCGGCGACAGCTGGCGCATGTAGCCGACATCAGGCAGCTTGAGCGCCGCCTCGGGATAACGGCTGGTCGAATCGCGGGCGACCAGCCGATCCTGCTCGCCGAGCGCAAAGACGATCTCGGTGATCGAACCGCCGATGGCCGCTATCTTCGACGGGTCCGCAAAGACCTCCGTGCCTTCGGCGGCACGGGCCGGCAGCAATGCGGCAAAGGCCAGGGCAAGGCCGATCGCGGCCCCAAGCGTCGTTCTGAAAACACGCGCCCGTTTAAGCAAAGGAGCCATTGTCGTTGTCCTCAGGCTGCGGTCGGGCTTGGAATGCGCGGCAGGTTCTCTGCCAGAAACCGCCAGTCCTCGCGCTCGCTTTCACCTTCATGGCGCTTACCGAAGAACTGGATGATCATCTTGCCGTCGGCGCCATAGGCTTCGAGAGACGTGACATGGCCATCCTTGGTCGGTTTGCGCACGGCCCAGACCTCATGGATGTGGTCGGTCCGCAGATGCAGGTGGAAGGTCTCGTCCAGCACGTTGATCCATGGCCCCATCGGCTTGATAGACTTGATTGGGCCCGAATGGATCTGGATGCAGCCGCGATTGCCGACAAAGCACATGATCGGCATCTCGCCCTCGGCGGCATGGTGGAACATGGCGCTGACGGCATCGTTGTCGAGCAGCCAGGCGTAATCCTGGCCGACCATGCGCATCGCCTGGCGGCGGTCGAGCTTGAGCGTCTTCAGCATGCCGAAGAACTGGTGCACGTCAGTCAGGCGGCTCCAGCGGTCGCGCAGATCGTCGACATCAGCGGAAGCGTCGGAAGCCTCGGTCTCGTCGGCAAATCCGCCGTCTGAAATTGCGACCGTCGACTCCTGGTTTGGCGATTCGAGCTCGGCCACCAGCTTCTGATAGGCATAGAGGTTGGACGCGGGCCGCAGATGCACCTTGTGCACCGCCTCGCCTGCCGCATCGAAGAACTGCAGGCTGCGCCTGATATCGCCGCCGTCGCGCTTTTCGACGGCAAAGCCGTGCGTCCAGACTTTCGGGAAGATGCGCAGATCGATGTTCTCGCCAAGCACCATGGCATTGTGGTTGCCGGTGACGACTTTGTCGTAGACGCCGATCTTCTCGTGCACAGCGCTTTCGTTGCGCGTCAGCGCCATGACCTCACCGACGGCCTCGAGGCCGGTCAGAAGATCGTTGACGCGCGGCTCGACGCGGACGACGCCGTCGCCGCAATGCGCGGCGACCAGCTCGGCCTCCGAAATGCCAAGCTGGGCAGCGAGATCGCGCTCGCGCGTCTTCGGATTGTCTGCCCGCGCCCGCCGGATCTCGTGCGGAGCGGGTTTTACGCGCTGGTCCATCTCTTAAATACCTACTCTTGCCTACTTGTTGAGGATGAGCTTGCCCTGGCGGGTGATCTTCAGCCGGTAGAGCGCTCCGTGATGCTCGATGCCGATCTCGTGCTCGCCCTGGAACAGCGTGTTGCTGGACAGGGTTCTCACGGTCAACGGAACCCGGTCGAAACGAGCCGAATTGTCGTCGGAACGGCGGACGCGATAGCGAAAGTCATTGGGATTGTGCGTGTTCATCTGGTTCGATCCCTTTCCTGTGCCGGGCGTCTGGCTAGGCGTTGCGTAGATGCCGATTCATTTCTTGACTTGAATAATCATGTTTATTAGTCAGTGCAATACCGGACTAAGTGAGTCAAGATTTAAGACGCCGGACACGACGAAAAATGCCAGCAAGCTTCAAGCCAGCCAGCATCGAACCAGGTATTTTGGAGTTGGGGCATGGGGTTGGCGAATTGGGGACGGCTGGGGCTGGCGAATAGCAGCCCAGGTCCGGCGCATCGAGGTCCGGCGCATCGATCGATGGCAAAGGGCCGGTCTATGGCAACGGGAATCGCCGCATTGCTGGCGGGTGCTGCGGCGATCGCTCTGCTCACGCCGTCAGCCAACGCTCAACAGGCCGCCCAACCGGCAACAGACCAGCAGCAGGCCGAACAAGCGCAGGCGCCTGAAGACGCCGGGCCGGCTCCCGCAGGCGCAACGCTGCTCGACCAGATCCTGGTCATCAGCCGCACCGGCGAGACGGCGATCGACTCCCTGGCTTCGGTCAGCCATGTCGATCAGGAGCAATTGGAACGCCGCATGGCGACGACGCCAAACGAAATGCTATTGGGTGTGCCTGGAATAGCGGTCCAGGCAGATGCAAGGCGCGTCAGTTCCAGCATCAATATCCGTGGCTTACAGGATTTCGGCCGCGTCGCTGTGATCGTCGACGGCGCGCGGCAGAATTTCCAGCGCTCCGACCACGGCACGCAATCCACCTTCTATATCGACCCGGAGCTCATCAAATCTGTCGACGTCATCCGCGGCCCGGTCGCCAACACCTACGGCTCGGGCGCCATCGGCGGCGTCGTCTTGTTCGAGACCAAGGACGCGGAAGACTATCTTCGCGACGGCGAGACATGGGCGGCGTCTGCGACTGGGCGCTTCGAGAGCAATGGCGAAGGCTGGACGACCAGCGCCGCCGGTGCTTACCGTTTCAATGAAAACTGGGATGTCCTCGGCAACATCGTCTATCGCGACTATGACGACTACAAGGATGGCGGCGGCGATACGGTGAACGGCACCGGCTTCGACGTCTTGAGTGGCCTGCTCAAGACGACCATCCGCCCCACTGAAAACAGCGAACTGAAGCTGGGCTGGAATGGCACGAGCGACGGGTGGAACGAGGTCAGCGGCGGCACGGCGGTGAATGATGTCGACCTGAAAGCGAACACCTTCTCGGGCCGCTACAACATCACCGACGAAGACAAGAGCTGGCTCGATCTCCACATCAACGCCTCCTACAACAAGACCGACATGAAAATGACAAGCCTTGTCCCGCAAAACCGGTTTGATCCAGTCACCGGTCTTCCCATCGTCTTGCCGGCGGGTTCGATGTCGACCTTCGATATCGGCACTTCGGGCATCGACATCTGGAACACCTCGCGGTTCGAGACCGCCGGCATTGCGCACGAGCTGACCTACGGTGGCGACTGGGTTGGCGACGACGTCGAGACGGGTGGTGCCGCAGGCGGCGCCAGTTTCTATACCCCTTCGGGAAAGCGAAACGTTTCCGGCGCTTACGTCCAGGACAAGCTCACATGGGACTGGCTCGAAGTCATCGCCGGGCTGCGTTACGACAGCTACAAGCTCGAAAGCGATGTCGGCGAAACCTCCGGCGACCGGCTGTCGCCGCGCATCACCGTCGGCGTCTCGCCATTCGAAACCGCCAGTCTTTCGGGACTGCAATTTTACGGCACCTATGCGGAGGGATATCGCTCCCCGTCGCTGTCGGAAACCCTCATCAGTGGCAATCATCCGGCAGGCGTCAGCTTTCCGTTTCTCCCCAATCCCGATCTGAAGCCTGAAACCGGCAAGACCGTCGAATTCGGCGTCAACTACAAGCAGGACGACATCCTCGAAGCCGGCGACGCGTTTCGTTTCAAGGCGGCCTACTTCAACAACGACGTCGACGACTACATCGACGGTGTAACGCTATCGGCATTCGACCCAACCAGCGGCTGCCCATTCGGCCCCGGCATCCCGATCTGCTTCCAGTACCAGAACTTCGCAAAAGCCAAGATCCGCGGCTTTGAAATGGAAGCTGTCTATGACGCCAGCTGGGGTTTCGCCGGGCTGTCGGCCTCGATCATCGATGGCCACACCATCTCCTATGAAGGCGAGCGGGCAGACCTCGTCACCGTCCCGTCGTCCCAGGTCACCGCCCAACTCGGCTTCCGCTTTCTGGAGGACAAGCTGACCGTCGGCGGCGAGGTGCAGTACAATGGCAAGCCAAAGGGCAACGCAGTGGCCAAGGACTACACGCTGGTCAATGCCTTCGCCAGCTATCAGGCGACCGACAATTTCAAAGTCGGCTTCCGCGCCGACAATTTGTTCGACGTGAAATACACCAATCCGTTGAATGCATCGGCCACGAGTGTAATTTACGAGCCCGGCGTCACGCTGAAGCTGGCGGCGACAATGCGATTTGGAGGCTGACGACAATGGCAAGCTTGACGGCATCGCTTCGCCTGCTGACCTCGGTGCTGGCAATGCCGCTTGTGATGGGTCCGGCGTGGGCGCAAGAGTCCGCGCCGGCCCCTGGTCTCACGCTTGAACTCAACGGCGCACAACCCTCCGAAAAGGGCTGCCGTTTGACGTTCGTGGTCAACAACACTCTCGGCGCCGATCTCTCGAAAGCGGCGTTCGAGATCGCGCTGTTCAACGAGGCCGGCGTCGTCGACCGGCTGACCGTGCTCGATTTCAAGGACCTGCCGGCGGGCAAGACCAAGGTGACGCGTTTCGATCTTGCCGGCGCCGACTGCGCCAAGGTCAGCCGCGTGCTGATCAACAGCGCGACCGAATGCGCCGGAACCGGCATCGAGCCGGATGCTTGCATGCGCAGGCTGAAGACCGAGACCAAGACCGGCATCGCCTTCGGGGTCTGAGAAGACAGTGGGGCTGGAGCCCGCACTCGGACAGAACATCGTGGCATGGCCGCTGGCCGGACCGTTGCCGCCGAGGGCAAATGATCTTGATTTGACAAGCGGGCCGCTGCAGTTTCCGTTCCGCGACATGCAGGAAATCAGTCCCCTCCCTAACGTCGGCGGCGAGCTGGCCATAGCACCGGCCGAGCCCCAGGCGACGCCATTTGCCCGGAACCGCAAGTGGGTGCTGGCGATTGTCACTTCCTGCCTTCTCCACGCCGCGGTGGCGGCGGTTTTCCTGTTATCGCCGGCCGGGACATTTGACTTCCAGGATGCCACTCAGTCGGAAGGCAGCGATCAGTCGGGCGCCAACGTGGTTGGCAGCGCACTGGATCGGGAAGCGCAGGCAATGAAGGTCACATTGGTGCCGAACCCGCAGCCGACCAAACCAGCGGCGGCAAAGAAACCGGTGCCGCCAACAATGCCTCCTCAGCCCGCCAAAGAAGCGACGAAGCCGCCCCTTGAACCTTCCCCGGAAGCTGTCAAACAGTCGGCGGCCCTGCCAGACATATTGGCGTCCGGGGTCTCCGATGACCAGAGCGCGGCCCCAAAGAGCCCAGTACAACCAACTGTTCAGACAGAAAGCACCAAAGCGCCTGCTGTGTTTGCCGGGCAGCCGCCGATCCCCAGCGCCAGACCAAGCCCACCAATGCCTCCTTCAAGGACAAGCGAAGCAGATGAGAAGCGCGGCACGGCAGATGGCCGGGACCGCTCTGCTCGGGCGGCGAGTAAGGGCAAGAGACAAAATGAAGCAGGTATTGCGGCGGAATCCAGCTACCGCAGCGACGTCATAAGAAAGCTCAGCCGTGTCAATCGCAGCGTCCCGCCGTCGGTGCAAGCAACCGCCCGCAACAATGCAATTGTCACATTCGTCATTGGCAGCCGTGGCGGCATCAATGAGCTGCGCATCCTAGAGAGTTCTGGTTCGGAAGATTTCGATCAGGTCGTGCTCGGTATCGTGAGGAAGGCAGCCCCCTTTCCTCCCATCCCGACAAAGGTCGGCAACAATCTGGTGTTTACAGGTGCGATCGGTCCGTTTTGAGAATCTTCACCTCGTCGTTTCCATCTACGGTCACAGTTCACCAATCCCGAAAGGACAGCCAATGTACATCGCCATGAACCGATTCAAAGTCCAGAACGGCTCTGAGGACGCCTTCGAGGACGTCTGGAAGAACCGTGATTCGAGCCTATCGGAGATGAAAGGTTTCAAGGAATTTCATCTGCTGCGCGGTCCGGTCAACGAGGCCGAAGGTTACACGCTGTTCGCCTCGCACACCGTATGGGCGAGCCATGAGGATTTCGTCGCCTGGACCAAATCCGAGAATTTCCGCGCGGCGCACCGCAATACCGGCACCACCAAGGTGAACTATCTCGGCCATCCGCAGTTCGAAGGCTTTTCGGTCGTCGAGGGCGCGTGACATGGCCTTGCCCGCAGCCGACCCGGCGCGCAGCATTCCCGTGCTGCCCTCGCCCGACATCAAGGCGACGCGCGATTTCTACCGCGACCAGCTCGGTTTCGGCATCGTCGGGCCCGAGATGGACGACTATCTCATCATGCGCCGCAACGAGATGGAGATTCACTTCTGGAAGAGCGACGACCGCAAGCTGCCGGAAGTGTCGTCCTGCTACCTCCGAGGCGGCGAGG
>NZ_RZTA01000183.1:0-7633 GCF_004023115.1 Mesorhizobium sp. M6A.T.Cr.TU.017.01.1.1 | reverse complement strand
GTCGACACCGCTGACGGTGGCGAGCAGCGTCGTCACGTCCTTGCGCTTGCGCAGGAGATGGCGGATCGGCCAGGCGACTTCCGAGGTCGCCAGCGCCGTGGTCGCCACCTGGTAGAGCAGCGGCTGGAAGAGATGGTGGTTGCGCTTGTCGATCATGGTGATGCGCACCGGCGCACCGTCAAGCGCGCGGGTGAATTCGAGCCCGCCAAAGCCTGCCCCGACGACAACGACGTGATGGCTGGATTCATTCATCTCATTCACTCCGGAGAGCAATTTCGCCAAGGCTGATGTAGATAGTTTTGTGCACTGCAACAACATCCAACTTTGCCGACTGCCCGCCCTAAGATGTCGCGAACGTACCTGCCCCCATCCTGCCGGCGGGTATAATTTCATCGAAACAGACGACGGGAGTGGAACTTGGATAGCGATCATGACGACGGTCCGGCGCACTATTCCTCGCCGCCTTGCTTCATGCACGAGCTCGACCCGGAATTCCGGGCGCCCCTATCCGACTGGACCGACGTGAAACGATGGCGCAAGGCCGAGCGCGAGCGGCTGATTGCAGCCCGCCTCGCTGTCTCGGCTGACGTGCGGACGGCAATGTCGCAGCGCATCGGCGAAAGCCTCGACGCGGTGATCGGTGCCATCGACGGCCGCATGGTCAGCCTCTATTGGCCGTTCCGCGGCGAGCCGGATCTTCGGCCATGGATGGCGTCCATCAATGAGCGCGGTGGCCGTACCGCACTGCCTGTTGTCATCGAGAAAGGCCGGCCGCTTATCTTTCGCGCCTTTGCACCGGGCGACCGGCTGGAGAAGGGTGTCTGGAATATCCCGATCCCGGCTGAAGGCGATCCGGTGCTGCCCGACATCGTCATTTCGCCGATTGTCGGCATCGATCCAGGACAGTATCGGCTGGGCTATGGCGGCGGTTTCTTCGACCGGACGCTGGCGACGATGCCGTTCAAGCCGCTGGTCATCGGTGTCGGTTATGAGTTGCAGCGCATCGCCACCATCTACCCGCAACCGCATGACGTACCGATGGACCGGGTGGTGACAGAGGCCTTCGAGGCCTAAGCCATCTCCGGCTTCATCCCCACGGCCGTTCGGTCGACGATCTCGCGCAAGGCGAAGGACGAATTGATCTTCGTCACATGCGGCATCGCCGACAGCCACTCCTTGTGGATGCGCTCATAGTCGACGAGGTCCTTCGCCGCGATGCGCAGTATATAATCGTATTCGCCTGACATGAGGTGGCAGGACAGAACATTCGGGCAGCGCTTTATCGCCGCCTCGAAATCCGACAGTGTTTTCTCGAATTGCCCCGATAGCGATATATGCACGATCGCCGTCATCTGGTGGCCAAGAGCGGCATTGGAAAGCCGGGCGTGATAGCCGCGGATGGTTCCGGATTTCTCCAGATTGTCCAGCCGCCGCGAGCAGGCCGACTGCGACAGGCCGACCTTCTCGGCAAGCGCCGCGTTGGGTATCCGCCCATCCTTCTGCAATGTCTCGAGTATGGCGATATCGATCCTGTCGAGCGGCATTTTTCGGGATTCCTGCGACAATCCATCTATTTTGCGCAACGATTATCGAACCACACCCTCTTGCGCAAGCGCATTCGCAAACACCTACGGGACGATTCGTGGTTCACTATCTCTGGACAGGGAACATGCCCCAAAGGGCTGGATCAGGAGGAGAAGAAGATGCGCGTCGGCTGCCCCCGGGAAATCAAGAACCACGAATACCGCGTCGGCCTGACGCCGGGCTCGGTCCGCGAATATGTCGCGCATGGCCACGAAGTGCTGGTCGAGACCGGTGCCGGCGCCGGCATCGGCGCCGACGACAACGCCTATCGCGCCGCCGGCGCCACCATCGCCAAGACGGCCGCCGACGTGTTCGCCAAGTCCGACATGATCGTCAAGGTCAAAGAACCTCAGCCCAATGAATGGGCTCAGCTCCGTGACGGCCAGATACTCTACACCTATCTCCATCTCGCTCCAGATCCGGAGCAGACCAAGGGCCTGCTGGCCTCGGGCGTGACGGCCATCGCCTACGAGACCGTCACCGACGACCGCGGCGGCCTGCCGCTGCTGGCGCCGATGTCGGAAGTTGCCGGCCGCCTGTCGATCCAGGCCGGCGCTACCGCGCTGCAAAAGGCCAATGGCGGCCGCGGCGTGCTGCTCGGCGGCGTGCCCGGCGTGCTGCACGGCAAGGTCACTGTGCTCGGCGGCGGCGTCGTCGGCCTGCATGCCGCCCGGATGGCGGCAGGGCTTGGCGCCGACGTCACCATCATCGACCGTTCGATCCCGCGCCTGCGCCAGCTCGACGATATCTTCGGCGGCCGCGTCCACACTCGCTACTCGACCGTCGAGGCGCTGGAAGAGGAATGTTTTTCGGCTGACATCGTCGTCGGGGCCGTGCTGATCCCGGGTGCCGCCGCGCCGAAACTCGTTTCGCGCGAAATGCTATCGGGCATGAAGAAAGGTTCCGTGCTGGTCGACGTCGCCATCGACCAGGGCGGCTGCTTCGAGACCTCGCACGCCACAACCCATGCCGAGCCGACCTATGAGGTCGACGGCGTCATTCACTATTGCGTCGCCAACATGCCGGGCGCGGTGCCGGTCACCTCGGCCCATGCGCTCAACAACGCGACTCTGCATTATGGCCTGCAGCTCGCCGACAAGGGCCTGAAGGCGCTGGTCGACGATCATCATTTGCGCAACGGCCTGAATGTCCACAAGGGCAAGATCACCAACCGCGCGGTGGCCGAAGCACTCGGCTACGATCTGGTCGAGCCGAAGGCCGTTCTCGCCGCCTGAACCCGCCCCTGATTCCTTCCCCACAGAGCCGCCGACGCCTGTCGGCGGCTCTGTTTTTCCGCAAGCAGATTTCACGGTTTGCGATTAGCTGACCGGTTTTGCTCGGCTTGCTTGCAATCTGCTCCTCCTGTGACTTTTTTGCTACAGCGGCCAGCATGGGCTGCTGCTAGAGACGTGCTGGGTTTCAAAGGGTAGGGGCAATGATCAGCAAAAGATTCGCAAAATCTGTTCTTCTTGGCGCGGTTTCCGTTCTGGGGCTTGGATCGGTTTCTCATGCCGCCGACGCAGTTGTGCCGGTCGTCGAGACGTCGGGCTTCAACTGGAGTGGCATCTATGTCGGCTTTGGTGTTGGCGCCGGCGCCAATGTCCACGAGCTCAGCAGCGATTTTTTTCCTGGCTTCTCGCTGAACGGCATTGGCGGTGAAGGCGTGTACGGTGAACTGACCGTCGGCTTCGACTACATGGTGTCGCCGCGCTTCCTGATCGGCGGGCTTTTGGACGCCCATGTCGGCAACATTGAAACCACGCTCGATGTTGCTGGATTGGACGCTTCGATCCGCGAGACCTATGGTTTCGACGCTGGTTTGCGGGTTGGCTACCTCTTCACGCCAAACACTTTGGGCTATGTGCTCGGCGGCTATTCCTGGCAGAAGTACAAGCTCGACACGAACGCAGGTTTTGACTTCGATTGGGACCAGAGCGGCTACTTTGTCGGAGCTGGCGTTGAAACGGCCATCAACAGCAACTGGACCATCAAGTCAGAATATCGCTATACCCGCTTCGGTACTCAGAACATTCTTTCCGAGTTCGATATACCGGACGGCGTTCTCGACACGGACACGTCGCGGCATACGTTCCAGGTTGCGGCCAACTATCGCTTTGGCGCCCAGAATGGCGGTGTCGCCTCTTTTGAGGCCCCTGCCTACAACTGGACTGGCTTCTACGTCGGCGGTGCCGCCGGCGCGGGTGCGTCGGTGCATCAGATCGAAGTTCCGCCGCTTGGTGGCCTGGAGTTCAACGGGCTCGGTGGCGAAGGTGTGTTCGGCGAATTGAACGTCGGCTACGACCATGACTTCGGCAGCTGGGTCGCAGGCGTCATGGTTGATGCCCGCTACTCCGGCATGACTTCAGAGCTGAAGCTCCCGGGCGGATCCATTAATCTGGATACTGATTACGGTTTCGATGTGCTTGGCCGCGTCGGTATGAAAGTCAACGAATCAACCCTGGCCTATGTGCTCGGCGGCTACAGCTGGCAGCACTTCGATCTGAATGCGTCCTCACCCATCGGTGATATCCTCGATTGGGACTCCAGCGGCTTCTCAGTTGGTGGCGGTCTGGAAACGGCTATGTCCAGCAACGTGACCGTCGGCCTCGAATACCGCTATTCGCAGTTCTCCAAGAACGATTTTTCGTCGGATATTGGGGCGCCGGATGACAGCCTCACCTCCACGCCTTCGTTCCACACCGTCCGTATCGGTGCGAAGTACAAGTTCAACTAAACCGTCCAGACAACAGTCAAAGCCCGTCGGTCGTTCCGGCGGGCTTTTTCTTTGGGCGAGAGAATGCGGGCAACAAAAAAGCGGAGCCAAAGCCCCGCTTCCTCGGATGTCGAGACTTCCCGCCGGTTCATCCGCGGTCGGCAAATCGATCGACAATGCTTTTCTAACGCGACATTGCGACAGGCGTACGACAGATGAATACCGCCCGGATCGTCACGCGCGCTCGATCCGGCACTGGTAGCAATTGTTGCGCGCCGAGCGGACATGCACATAGGCGATGTCGTCGCGCTCGAACAAAGTCTCTGCCCGCGCCGCGATAGCGCCCGTCGGGATGACGCCGCCACTGCCATAGACGATGCGGTCGTCCTTGCCGTAGCCGCGGACGATGTAGTCGGTGCTTTCGAGCATTTCGGGAAGCGCCTCGGCTTCGGCAGCGCGCTCGCATTCCTCGGCGTGTAGAAAGATCGGCCCTGTCTCGGCATAGGGCTGCAATTCCGGGAATGGCCGGTAGGCCAGGATGAGATAGGCGTCGCCGGCGGCCACGTTGTTCAGGCAGTGGCGGCAAGGCACGCCGTCACCGTCGGATATTTTCCGCTCTGGTGTCAGGCCGTAGGCGTCCGGCCCGCCGCGCTGCAAGGCTCTGACATCTTCCGTGGGCAAGGCTTTGAACTGGATGGTCATGGCGAAATCTCCGGTATCGTCGACCGGAAATTACGCCGCTGCGCCAGCGCTTCCCACCCGATTCCTGCCGAGTCTATCAGTCCATCAACGCATCGAGACCGCGCACCAGCCCGGTGACCTCCTGCACCCGCCGGATGGCGAGCAACGTGCCGGCCACGTAAGGAGCGGCGGACGATCCGGCGTCATGACGGATGGTCAGCCGCTCGTCGGGCAGGCCGAACAACGCCTCGCAGGACAGGATGTAGGAAGGCAGGCGAAGCGCATGCACCTGCACCCCCTCGCCCGCACCGACCGCCGCGCCGCGCGTTCCAGGCACACCGGAGACCTCCGAGACCGGCCGCGCGGTCGAAGCCTTGCGGACATCGGCCAGCGCCTCCGCAAGCTCGCGCGCGGTGCCGGACGGCGCGTCGGGCTTCTTGGCGCTGGCATAGTCGATGACCTCGACATCCGGCACATATTTCGCCGCCATTAGAGCAAACCGCTTCATCAGCGTGGCGGTGATCGAAAAATTGCCGGCTGCAATAACGCCGACACGATTGGCGCGTGCTGCAGCATCGATCTCGGCAAAATCGGCCGCACCCAACCCCGACGTGCCGATCACAACGTGCCGTCCTTTCTCCATGGCCAGCAGCGCATGGTCCTTCACTACATGCGGCTTGGTGTAGTCGACCAGCACGTCGGACGGCACCTCCAGCGCCTCGGCCAGCGAGGCGGAAACGGTGATGCCGTTGGCCGGGATGCCAACCAGCAGCCCGGAATCCTGCCCCGCGCCGCTGCGTGACACGGCCCCGGCCAGCGCCATGTCGCCTTGCGCCCCGATCGCCGGAACCAGCGCCTTGCCGACCCAGCCGGTCGCACCGGCCATCACCACACGTATCGCCATCGTTTTGGTCCTTTCGCGCCATCACATTGGGCTTGAACGACCAGCGATATGGAAAGAACCCGGCTCATTCAAGCCGGGCTCTCTTTTGACTGTTTTGACTGTTGATCCAGACGGAGAATAGGATTCGGCAGGCGTCGAGTATCTGACTTACTACCTTATGAAGTCGTCGAAGCGGCGGAGCGTCACCCGGCGATTGCGCCAATTCTCGTTCTGCGTTTGCACGAGCAGGAATTCCTCGCCGTAACCGACGGTTTCGAGCGCATAACCCGGCACGTCGAATTCGCGCACCAGGGTGCGCTTCAGCGAGGCGGCGCGCTGTTCGGACAGGATTTGGTTCGACTGGAAGGAGCCGACCGCGTCGGTATGGCCCTCGATCAAAACACGGGCACCAGGGTCGCGCCGCAAGATGCGCTGAAGCGCATCGGCGATGTTTTCGATCTTGCCGTATTGCGAGCTGGAAATGGCCGCTGAGCCAAAGGCGAAATTGATCGACTGGATATCGATCGAGCGGGCCATGCGCCGCAGGTCCGGCCGCCTCTTGAATTCGCGGATGGTGACGCGCTGGTTCGGGCGCAGCTTAACTCGGGGCGCCGCCTCAAGCTGGCGCTCGATCGTCGCCGCCGAGGGCGTGGTCGCCTGGGCGGCGGCTACGGTCGGCACGGCGAGCGCGGCAATCAGCGCGGCGGCAAATGTGCGTCGGGTCAGCATGTCTTTTCTCCTTCGGCCTCGGCCGCATTGATGGTGCCGGCAAGATGGCAAAGACAAGCTGAAGCTTTGATGAACAATAAGTTCAGGTTGCGGAGAAAATCATGGCCGCATGACGCTGGCCGAGCGCTCGGCTAAGGACATTGGATGCACGATCTCCTTCTTTTGCGCCACCGGCGCAAAGCCGAGTTTCTGGTAGAGCGGCAGTGCCGCAGGATGATCGAGCGTGCAGGTCTGCACCGTCACCCGCTTCGGCCCATGCGACCAGGCGGCGGCGATCGCCGCACCCAGGAACCAGCGGCCTATGCCTTGGCCTGTCGCATGCTCCATCATGCCGAAATAGGCGAGTTCCACTTCCTCCGGCAAATGCGGCTTGAGGTCGAAAAAGCCGGCCGGTGCGCCGTCGAGATAGAGCACCCTGATGTCGCGGTCTTCGCGGTGGATGCCTGCAGACAGCTCCTCGTCGCTTAGCCTCAGCACGTTGACCCAGTGCCATTTGCGGCCCACCCGGTCCATCAGATAGCGGTAGAAATGCAGTGGAATGTCCTTGGTCTTCAGCAATGCGATCTGACGGTTGTACGGCACTGGCGGCGAATAGGCCGGCGGCACATGCATTTCGAGAAACGTCACCGTGACCTCGATGTCTCCCAGCGCTCCGTTCTTCATCACCGTCAGTCCTTGCCCGTCACCACGGGCGTATCGGAAAGCCCACCCCATTCCGTCCATGAACCGTCGTAGAGCCTGTTGTCGGTATGGCCAAGCGTCTCGAGCGCCAGCGTGATCGCCGCCGCCGTAATGCCAGAACCGCAAGAGGTGACGACCGGCTTCGACAGGTCGATGCCGGCGTCCTCGATCACCTTGCGCAAGCGGTCTTTCGGCAGCAGTTCGCCGTTTTCAGCAAGCGCCGAAAACGGCACATTGTGCGCGCCGGGCATATGGCCTGAGCGGATGCCGGCGCGAGGTTCAGGCTCGGTACCGGCAAACCGGCCGGCAGATCGGGCGTCGGCGATCTGGTTTTCTCCCGTCCCAACGATCCGGCGCATGTC
>NZ_RZTA01000182.1:0-7708 GCF_004023115.1 Mesorhizobium sp. M6A.T.Cr.TU.017.01.1.1 | reverse complement strand
TTCTCGCAATGAATGTGGAGGCAGGCGCAAAATTGGCCCAGCGTCTGTCCTTCCAGCCAAGCGGCCGAAAACCAGCAGCATCCTCCTTGAACAGTTTTAAGGATGATTGGCGGAAGGGCGGATCAGCGCGAAACCGCTTCGTGGTCGTAGCGTTCCCAGCCTTTGGGGCCGAGATGCTCCTGCGGCATGAAGCGCATCTTATAGTTCATCTTGCGCGAGCCGTTGACCCAGTAGCCGAGATAGACATGGGGCAAGCCCATCGCCCTGGCGCGGGCGATGTGGTCGAGGATCATGAAGGTGCCGAGCGAGCGATCCTCGAAGTCCGGATTGAAATAGGAATAGACCATCGACAGGCCGTCGGCCATCTTGTCGGTGAGGGCCACCGCGATCAGCTCGCCCTGGCCCTTGCCGGTGATGAAGCTGTCGGGGCCGCGGCGCCGGTACTCGATGACCTTGGTGTCGACATGGGTGTCCTCGACCATCATGGCGTAGTCGAGCACCGTCATGTCGGACATGCCGCCGCGGCGATGGCGGGCATCGAGATAGCTGCGGAACAGCGAATACTGCTCGGTGGATGGTTGCGCGTCGTGCATGGCGCCGATGAGGTCTGAATTGTGCTGTATCACCCGCCTCATGTTGCGGCTGGCGGTGAATTCCTGGGCCAGGATGCGCACCGAAACGCAGGCGCGGCAGGTCTCGCAGGCCGGCCGGTAGGCGATGTTCTGCGATCGCCGGAAGCCGCCTTGCGTCAGCAGGTCGTTCATCTCCGACGCCTTGTCGCCGACCAGATGCGTGAACACCTTGCGCTCGAACTGGCCCTCAAGATACGGGCACGGTGACGGCGCGGTCAGGAAGAACTGTGGCGACTGGGTTGGATGCTGCGTCATCGAACCTTGGAAACACTCCTGCGAATCATCATACCTTTGGCGCGCGCAGCGAAAAATTCAACAGGATTGTGAAAGCGCGCCGAGCGGACGCCTTCACTTTGCACATAAACGCTCGCGGGAGACTCGCGAAAGCTGTCCTCAGCGGTCACTGCGGCTGACCACCGTGCCCAACAGCAGGTCGTGCAGCGTGCGCTTGCGGTCGGCAAACAGCGACACCAGGAGGACCAGCGGCGTCAGGATGACGTTGCCGGCCCAGAACAGCACCGAATGCACCACGGCCGTCAGCCCGTCGATGCGGGTGCCGTCGAGGCGGTCGAGCCGGATCCCCATCATCTTCATGCCTGTCGTGGCCTGGTCGGTGCTGCCGAGCGTGTTCCAGATGTAGAGGATGGCGACGGCCGGCACGAGGACGGAAAACAGCATCCAGCCGAGGCCGAGCGTCAAGATCCCGAGGAAGAACACCAGGATCGCGAACGGAATGGTGAGCAGCGCGACGATGCAATAGTCGATGATGAAGGCGAGGACACGCCGCGTGCGCACGCCGTCATAGGCCCTGATATCATCGAGCCTGGTGGTGATGATTTCGCCGTCGAGAACGCGCGCGTTCATGTCATTTCCTCGTAATCAGGCCCGGGATAGGGTGCGGGCCGCCTGGTGTTGAAATGGTGAAGTCTCGCGACGGAATCAAGATCGAGCCGTTTTCAGCCTGCGACTGGAAGCAGCGCCGAACCTAATGCATGTCGCGCAAAAAGTGCGCAGCGGTTTTGCGATAACGACATGCATAGAAACAAGGGCTTAAAGCGCGTCGCATGAATCCGTTCGAACGCGAGCGCTTTAGCTTGGATCGGTTGAATTTGCCGCGCGGATGGCGTTAGTTTGCTGCGGCGCAACATATCAGGCGGGCAAGGGACGGGGCGACATGGACTATGACATGCTGGTCATTGGCAGCGGCCCTTCCGGGCGCCGTGCCGCGGTGCAGTCGGCCAAGCTTGGGAAATCCGTTCTGGTGGTCGACAGGGGACGGCGTCTTGGCGGTGTTTCCGTGCACACCGGCACCATCCCGTCGAAGACGCTGCGGGAAACTGTGCTCAACCTCTCCGGTTGGCGCGAGCGCGGCTTCTACGGGCGCGGCTACCGGGTCAAGCAGGACATTTCGGTCGGCGACCTGATCGAGCGCCTGCACAAGACACTCGATCATGAAGTCGAGGTGCTGCAGCACCAATTCATGCGCAATACGGTCAAGAGCGCACGCGCCGGGGTCAAATTCCTCGGTCCCAACAGAGCGAGCCTGACGACGGAAACCGGCGACTATAGCGAAGTCGGTTTTGCGCATGCGCTGATCGCGGTCGGCACCCGCCCGCACCGGCCGCGCGACGTGCCCTTCGACAAGACCCGTATCTTCGACAGCGACGAGATGCTGGAGCTCGAGCGCCTGCCGCGCACGCTCACGGTGATCGGCGCCGGCGTCATCGGCGTCGAGTACGCGACGATCTTTTCGGCGCTCGACGTGCCGGTGACGCTGGTCGAGCCGCGCAACACCATCCTCGATTTCGTCGACCGCGAGATCGTCGACGACTTCATCCATCAGATGCGCGACCGCGGCATGACGATCCGGCTGGGCAGTGCGATCAAGGAGATCGCCTCGAAACCCGACTATGCCGAGGTGACGCTTGCCGACGGCCGCACCATACGCTCGGAGATGGTGCTTTATGCTGCGGGGCGCACCGGCAATGTCGGCGCGCTCGGCCTGGACGTGGTCGGCATCGAGGCCGATTCCCGGGGCCGCATCAAGGTCGATCCGCAGACCTTCCGGACCAGCGCGCCGAACATCTATGCCGCCGGCGACGTCATCGGCTTTCCAAGCCTCGCCTCCACCTCGATGGAACAGGGCAGGGTGGCCGCCTGCCATGCCTTCGGCGTGCCCTTGCCGCCGCCGCCGGAAACCTTTCCCTACGGTATCTACGCGGTGCCGGAAATCTCGACCGTCGGCCAGTCCGAGGAGCAGGTGCGCGAGAGCGGCGGCGCATATGAGGTCGGCGTGGCGCGTTTCCGCGAGACCTCGCGCGGCCATATCATGGGCGTGAACACTGGCTTCCTGAAGCTTCTGTTCTCGATCGAAACGCGCCGGCTGCTCGGCGCGCACATCGTCGGCGAGGGCGCGACCGAACTCATTCACATTGGCCAGGCGGTGATCAATCTCGGTGGCACCGTCGATTTCTTCGTCAACAACACTTTCAACTATCCGACGCTGGCCGAAGCCTACAAGATCGCCGGGCTCGATGCCTGGAACCGCATGGGGCGAGCGTAAAACCTCGGCTCATCAGTTCGCCTGCGCGACGGCGATTGCCGGGCCCGCCAGCCATTGCCTGACGATTTCAGCATCCCGATCGCCGATTTCATGGCTGGAGGCGATGGTGGGGGCCTCGACCTCGGCACCATGTGATTCGAGCAATGCGACCAACGCCGGCGCGAAGGGCGCGTAGGTCAGGTCGGCGGCGCCGACGATGATCAGCACGCGCGCTTGGGACAAGTCGGCTGGTGGCACGTCGTCGAGCACCGGCATCGGGCGCAGCAATGCTGCCCGTTCGATGAGGCCGGAATGCAACAGCATCACGCTCGAAACCAGATTGGCGCCGTTCGAATAGCCGAGAAAAATCGTTCGGGAGAGATCGAGACCGTGGCGCTTCGCGGCCGCGGTGACGAAGCCCGCGAAAGCGTCCGCCTCGGTGCGGATGCTCTCCTGTTCGAAGCGCGTCGGCGTGACCCTCGCGAACCAGCGGAAACCGTCCTCCTGGGCGATGCGTCCACGGACCGCCAGCAGCACGGCGCGCGGTGAGATTTGCCGCGCCAGCGCCACCAGCGTCGTCTCGTCGACCCCGGATCCATGCAGCAGGAAAAGGCATTCGCCGCTCGAATCAACGGGTCGATAGAGCCGGTAGAAAAAGGCCAGATCGCGCCGCAAAATGCCATCTTCCGGAGGTTTTTCCGCCATAGTTCATCCCTTTGATTTCGTGATGGTTTTGTTCATTTGCCGGCTTCAAAACGGAATATTTTCGGGCTCCTTCAAAGTTGATTGAACCAGGCGCATTTCAGTCCGTTTCTTCGCCGATATGCTCCTGCGGGAGGAATCGAAGCGGTGCGTCCGGCGGTCGCATCGATTGCCGGCATGAACAACCAGCTTTGAGGCCTTTTATCGATGACCGTGCCAAATTCACCGGATCGCGCTATCGCGTTCCGGGATACGCGTATCCCGGAACGCGATACGCGTATTGATGTGTTCCGCGCTCTCGCTCTGCTGATCATATTTGTCGACCATGTCCCGGGCACGGTTTTCGAAACCCTGACCTATAAGAATTTTGGCTTTTCGGATGCCGCGGAGGCCTTCGTGCTGATCTCCGGCATGTCCGTCGCGCTCGCCTACGGCTCAAAATTCGAGCCCGGAAACCGGCTCATGGCGACACTGAAATTGTGGCGCCGCGCCGGCGTGCTCTATGTCGCCCACATCGTCACGACGATGGCGGTGGTGGCGATCTTCTGCGCGGCGGCGGTGTTCGCCAAGCGGCCGGACATGCTGACGCTGATCAACATCGAGCCATTGATCAGGAACCCGCAGCAGGCGCTGATCGGCATCGCCACGCTTGGCCATCAGCTCGGCTACAATAATATCCTGCCGGTCTATGCGGTGCTGCTGCTGATGGCGCCAATCTTCCTGCTGTTCATCAGCCACAGGCCTTTGCCGGCGCTGGCGATATCCGGAATTCTGTGGCTGGTTGCCGGGATCTACCAGATCGCCCCGCCGAACTATCCGGAGCCCGGCTTCTGGTTCCTCAATCCGCTGTCGTGGCAGTTCCTCTTCAACATCGGCCTGGCAAGTATGTTGCATATCAGGCGCGGCGGCACCATTCCGGTCAATCGCTGGCTGGTCGGCGCCGCGGCGATCTATGTCGCGGCGGCATTGATCTGGGTGCACAGCCCGCTATGGGGGCACGTGTCATGGCTGAACCTGCCTGTGGTGCTGACCGGCTTCGACAAGACGTTCCTGTCGCTGCCGAGGCTGCTGCACATCCTGGCAGTGAGCTACCTGATCGTGGCGTATCCTTCTGTCTCGAACCTGTTCCGCACCGGCCGCGACCATCCGCTCGCCGTATTGGGCAAACGATCGCTGCCGGTTTTCATCGCCGGCACGGTGCTCGCCATGGCGGCGCAGGTGATGAAGCTGATCAACCCGGGCGGCTTTGCCTACGACAGCTTGCTGATCGCCGCAGGCATCGCCATGCAGTTCGCGCTCGCCTATTATCTCGAATGGCTGTCGGGTCTTGGACGGTCCGGCAAGAGCAAGCCGGTCCGCAGCGAGGCGTCGCCAGTCCATGCGTCCTTCGGTGTGGGAGCCATGGCGACAGGCATCAATCGATAGGCGTCCGGGCTCAAGCTGTTTTGGGCGGCGGTCCGGAAGATGCCCTGACGACAAGCTCGACGCCGAGCGTCTCGCGCCGCACCGTGCCGTCGAAATCGAGGATCATTCGTGCCGCCCGGCGGCCAATCTCGGCGATCGGCTGGGCGATCGTGGTGAGCGCAGGATCACAAAGCGCCGCCTCAGGCACGCCGTCGAAGCCGATGACCGAGACGTCGCCGGGAACCGCGATGCCCCGCGCGGTCAGCCATTCGATCGCGACCATGGCCATCCGGTCCGACATCGCCAGGATGGCTGTCGGTGGCTCTGCCGAGGCGAAGATCGTTTCGAGACCGGCTCTTGTGCTGGCTTCGTCGTTTTCGGTCTCGTATACCGGAATCCCGGCGGTATCGACGCCGAACCGGGAAAGCGCCTCGAAATAGCCGACGAGGCGATCGCGTGTGCCGGTGTAGGCGGCCGTCCGGACTTGGCTCGGCGAGACAAGACCGGTGCTGTCGTCGGCGAAAGGCAGCGCCAGAACGGCGAAGCGCCGATGGCCAAGCTCGGCGAGATGCTGCGCCGCCAGGCGGGCGCCGGCGACATTGTCGACGCCGATCGCCGAGACCGTGTCATCCTCCGAGCCGAGTTCGAGCGCGACGAAGGGGAGCTTTCGTTCACGCGTCAGCTCGACGAGGCGCGGACCTCCCTCGATGCAGAACAGGATAAAACCGTCGACCAGCGCGCTCTGGATGTTCCAGGCAAGTTTTTCCTCATTGCCGGCCGATACCAACGCGATACCGGCGCCGGTGGCGTCACATGCCTCGGAAATCCCGGCCATCATCGTGCGGGCAAAGGGATCGTCGAAGAAATAGGATAGCGGTTCGGTCGTTGCGACGCCGATCGCGTTGACCTTGCCGGCGCGCAGCAGCCGGCCCTTGGGATCCGGACCCGCATAGCCCATCGCCTCGGCCGCTGCCTTGACCCGTTCGCGGACTTCCTCGCGCACGATCTCGGGACGGCTGAACACGTTGGAGGCGGTGCCATGCGAAACCCCGGCGGCCTTGGCTATGTCGGCCAGCCGGATGGGTCTTGTATTGCCTTCGGTGGATGACGCCATTTTTTGCCTCCAGGCAAGCTACCTAGCACCTTTGTTGGATCGATTCAAATTTTTGCTTGACATTGGTGCGGGCGGGTATATTTTTGAATCGATCCAAACGTTGCGCTAACCGTCGATTGGATCGATTCAGGAAGGAGAGTGCCATGCACCCCGTGAATTACCTGTTCCGAAGACATCTACCGCAACGACTGGAGCATCACCTCGAACGCGATGACCAGGACACGTCGCGGCAGCGCCGGCCCGTGGATCCGCGACCTGCGTTTTCTCGTGGAGCGCAAGCGGAGCTGATCGGCAGCGCTTTTTCGTACCTGTCGATTGGATCGATTCAAAATGGAAAAGGGAGCCTGCCATGCATCCGATCAAGCACCTGTTCGAAGACATCTATCGCAACTATTGGGGCATCTCGCCGGCCACCGATCGGCCGGAGCGGCGCCGCCTGACCAAGCCGGCCGCACGCAATCGCGACCTGCCGGTCCAGCCCGAACGCCGGCAAGATCGGTTATCGTCTGACTGACTGTCGTTTGGCTGGAACGGGCCCCGGCCGTTCGCCTGCTACCGCCGCACTTTGAGGCGGGAGGGAATGCCGTCTCAGGAGCGTGGGCGCACCAGCGCCGAGGCCGCAATCGCCAGCCAGCCGGCGATGAGCAAGGTGCCGCCGATCGGCGCCGACAGCGGGAAAAGCCGCGAGCCGAGGAAGTCCCGGGCGAGGAGATCGCTGCAGAACAATACAAGTCCGACGAGAAGGATGAGGCTTCCGATTCGCAGGATACGGTTTGCGCCGACGAGACCGATTGCAAGAAAGACCGGCGCATGCATGAGCAGGAAGGATGCGACCGTGCCGACGAAAGCGCCGCCCAGATGCGCCGCCGCGGCGGACAGGGCCACGCCGGCCGCGCCGCACAGGCCGCCGACGAAAACGAGGATGCGGCCGCTGCCGCTTATTGGTTGCCCGGCCGTGCTCATGTCTCTGGTCTCCGTGGAGTAATGATGGCCCGCAAACGGTGTCACGACTTTCCAGCCTGCACCAGCATGTCGCGCGCGCGGCGCGACTGGACCAGCCAGTTATACACCGCTCCGCCCGCCATCAGCACGGACGTGCCGAGAAACACCGCGCGCATGCCGAAATGACCGCCGACGAAGCCGCCGAGCAGCGGCCCGGCGACCTGTCCGGCATATTGCGCCGAGATCGACAAGCCGAGCACATTGCCGCCGACGCCGTCCGGAACATTGTGGCGGATGACGCTGGTGATGCAGGGCAGGAGACCGCCAAGTGCCAGCCCCATCAGGAAACGCAGGCCGACGAGCTGCCAGCCC
>NZ_RZTA01000181.1:0-7913 GCF_004023115.1 Mesorhizobium sp. M6A.T.Cr.TU.017.01.1.1 | reverse complement strand
TTTCTTTGACAACTCGTAAGCCGCCGATCCTTTCGTCTGGATGCGCACGAACACCGTGATCGCACCCGGATCGATATCGAGCGCCCGAACCACGCGGGTCAGCTTGGTGATCTCGTCCTCATGGTCGAGCGAGATAACGCGGATGCCATATTTCTCCAGCGCCAGCTTGATGTCCGACTGCGCCTTGACCGGATGCATGTAGAGCATCTCGGCGTCGGGCGAGACCGCGCGCACGGCGGCGAACTCACCGGGCGAGGCTACGTCGAAGGCATTGACGCCGGCCTCGACCAGCGCCTTCAGCACGATCTGCTCGCCGTTGGTCTTGACCGCATAGGCGGTCTTGCCGGGAAACATGCCCATGAACTGTCTGGCGTCCGCCTTCAGCACCTGCGGGCGGAAGCAATAGATCGGATCGTCCGGGCGAAGCGCCAGCGCCGCCTCGCGGGCATTTTCGAATCGCTGCATGGACGAATCCCTTGACCTAGACTGCGCACAATTAATCCAACCTATGCGTGAATGAAAACAATTCTGTGTCTCGCGCCGCTGACGCTGCGGCGCTACGCCGGATGACAGGCCAGACGACAGGAAAGCTAGCCCACCGATCTGGTTTCGGGTGGCCCTTGCCATCGAACAGGATATGGCCTGAACAGACGCTTGATTGGCTTGGCATTCAGGGCCATCTGGGAGGACGATCCATGGCGATCACAACCACGACTGTAATGCGCGGCCCAATGGCCCTGAAAGACTGGGGGCAGCTTCTGCTGCTCGGTGCGATCTGGGGCGGCTCGTTCTTCTTTGCCCGCATTGCCGTTGCTGAGCTCCCCCCGCTGGTGCTGGTGCTGTTTCGCGTCGCCATCGCAGCGCTGGCGCTGCACCTCTATCTTGGCCTGCGCGGCCCGTCCTTCCGCCTCGCCTTGCCGCATGCCGGCCTGTTCTTCCTGCTGGCGCTCGTCAACAACGTCATTCCCTTCTCGCTGATCTTCGCCGGGCAGACCGAGCTTGGCGCCGGTGTCGCCTCGGTGCTCAATTCGACGACGCCGTTCTGGACGTTGATCCTCGCCAACGCGCTGACATCAGACGAAAAACTCTCCTGGAACAAGCTTGCCGGCATCGCGCTCGGCATCGTCGGCACAGCGGTGATGATCGGTCCCGGCCTGCTTGCCGGGCTCGGCGGACCGGTCTGGGCAAAATTCGCGCTGATCGGCGCGTCGCTGTCCTATGCCGTCGCCCTGATGGTGGCCCGCCGCTTCAAAGGCGTGCCGTCACCGATCATCGCCACCGGACAATTGACCGCCTCGACCATCATCATGATCCCGGTCGTGCTGCTCGGCTATGGTCCCGCCAACCTGTTTTCGGCCTCGCCGCCGGTCTGGGCGGCGGTGTTAGCGCTGGCGTTGCTGTCCACTGCCTTCGCCTACATTCTCTATTTCAACCTCGTCGCTTCGGCCGGCGCCACCAACGCCTCGCTGGTCACGCTCATCGTGCCGGCCAGCGCCATCCTGCTCGGTTTCCTGTTCCTGGGCGAACGGCTTGAATTGTTCGAGCTCGGCGGCATGGCGCTGATCGTGCTCGGCCTCGTAACCATCGACGGCCGCATGTTCAGCCGACGGTAGCGTCATTCCTGCGACATCGGTTTCGGGAACGACGGGTTGGCTCAGATGAAGCTGCGTCCCGATCGGTCGGTTCATGAGGTCGGCGAGCGGCACAGCCTGGCCTTGAGCGAGCACGCCCCCCTGCTCCACCTGTATGATGTCATCGGGGAAGACGTCGTCGATCCGTAGTACCCGCGACCCTTCGTAGAACCTGCTCATCAGTTGGCACCCGCGGGATTTTCGACGAGGACGGGGCCGGCGATCGGCGGAGCTGGAATGGTTGCTGTCATGGTTCCAAACGCGCCCTTGCAGACCGGACGTTGGCTAAACGCCTCGTGTTACATTGCTTTACGCTGGGTCAAGATAAAGCAAGCCGCGCATCGGGACAGTCGTCATATGCCGACTGTCGGCAATCCTGATTTCAGAACCGAAAGTCCGCGCAAAAGACGAATCCGGCTTTTGGGCCGACGCGGTAGCGCTGCCATCCTCGATATTGCCCAGGCTTCGCCACAATTTATTCACAGGTCCGAAGCCGGCTTTTGCCGAAGAGTTTCAATGCCTAACGGCAAAGAGCCGGTCGCAAATTCCACAATGTCGTCGCATTGCAACATATTTTCCGCTTGCCTGTGGCACAAATGACCCTAGACTCTGGCCATAGCTCTTTAAGAGGAGGCTATGACATGGGACTCACGAGGCCAATCAACGCATTGATGATTTGTGCCGCATTTGCATTTATCGGAGCCCTGATTATGGGCTTTCTTCCGTAAGACCCGCCAAGCGACGGAAGGCCAGCACCGAATAGTTCCAACTCATTGAAAAGGCCGGGTTTTTACCCGGCCTTTTTGGTTTTCAAAACGGCGATAGAGATTACGCCGCGGCAGACCCCGCAGCTTCCGCCTCATGCGAGCGGATGCCGATCATGTGGCAGATGGCGAACACCAGATCGGCGCGGTTCATGGTGTAGAAGTGGAAATCGCCGACCCCGCGCTCGACAAGGTCGAGCACCTGCTCGGCCGCAACGGCCGATGCCACCAGCGCGTGCGTCTGCGGGTCCTTCTGCAGCCCGTCGAAGCGCTCGGCCAGCCATGCCGGCACCAGCGCGCCGGCGCGCGACGAGAAATTGGCCACCTGGGTGAAATTGTGGACCGGCAATATGCCCGGCACGATCGGTATGTAGATGCCGGCCCGCCGCGCCCGCTCGACATAGCGCTCATAAAGATCATTGTCGAAGAAGAACTGGGTGATCGCCCGTGTCGCGCCATTGTCGACCTTGCGCTTCAGCATGTCGATGTCGGTGGCGAAATCCGGGCTCTCCGGATGCTTTTCCGGATAGGCGGAGACCGAGATGTCGAAATCGCCGACACCTTTCAGCGCCCCCACCAGTTCGGCACCGTTGGCGTAGCCGTCCGGATGCGGACGGTAGGCGGCGCCGACGCCCTCGGCCGGATCGCCGCGCAAGGCGACGAAGCGGGTGACACCCATCTCGGCGAATTCCTGAATGACCTCATCGACCTCGTGACGCGCCGCGTTGACGCAGGTCATGTGCGCCGCCGGCGTCAGCGCCGTTTCGTTGAGGATGCGCTTGACCGTGCGCGCCGTGCGCTCTCGCGTCGAGCCGCCGGCGCCATAGGTGACGGAGACGAATTTCGGCTTGAGCGGCTCCAGCCGGGTGACTGTGTCCCACAGCCTTGCTTCCATCTCGTCGCTCTTCGGTGGGAAGAACTCGAATGAAACCCGGATCTTGTCGCCAATGTCAGGGCGGCGGGAGAAGCGGAACTGGTTCATCAGGCGGTTTCCCCTATCGGATAGGCATTGGCCGGTTGTGCGTGGCTGGAAGGATCGGCGATCAGCATGCGCTGGTCACGGCCGAGCCACAGCTTTACGGTGAGCCTGGCCTCGTTGCCGCCGCGCGGCTCGAATTCCTGGCTGTCCTCGAGGTCGAGCCCGGCCTCGGAAAACCACTCAGTGATCTGGCGGTCGGAAAAGCCGAGCCGCACATGCGCGTGTGCATCGCGCAGGAATTCCAGCGCATGCGGAGCGAAATCGACGATCACTAGCCGGCCTGCCG
The DNA here is from genome assembly GCF_004023115.1 of Mesorhizobium sp. M6A.T.Cr.TU.017.01.1.1. Classification (NCBI taxonomy): domain Bacteria; kingdom Pseudomonadati; phylum Pseudomonadota; class Alphaproteobacteria; order Hyphomicrobiales; family Phyllobacteriaceae; genus Mesorhizobium; species Mesorhizobium sp. M6A.T.Cr.TU.017.01.1.1. The sequence continues at coordinate 4,253 of NZ_RZTA01000181.1, read as the reverse complement.
GGCGCAACAGCCGTGCTGCCTCGCGGATGGCGCGGGCGGGATCGTCGAGATAGTGCAGCACCTGGTGGATGGTGACGAGATCGAAGGCATCGCGCTCGACCGGCGGCGCGAAAATGTCGCCCTGGCGCACCTGCGCATTCGAAATGCCGGCTTTGTCGAGGTTGGCGCGCGCCACGGTCAGCATCTCGCGCGACATGTCGATGCCGATGCCGCGCCGGTAGAGCGGCGAAAAGATTTCGAGCAGCCGCCCGGTGCCGGTGCCGAGATCGAGCATCGACTGGAACGGCCGCTTGCCGACGAGCTTGAGCAGCGCTGCCTCCACGGCGCGGTCCGGCACATGCAGCGAGCGGATATGATCCCAGCTTGCGGCGTTTACGGAGAAATACTCGGCAGCGCGATCCTGCCGCTTGCGCTTGACCGCTGCCAGCCGCTCGAGGTCACGCTCGACCTGCGGGTCGGCGCCACGGATGCCGGAAACCAGCCTGAGCACGAAATCGCGCGCCGCATCCGAATCCGACAGCCGGAAGAAAGCCCACGAGCCCTCCTGGTAGCGGCCGATCAGTCCGGCCTCCAGCAAAAGCTTCAGGTGGCGCGAGACGCGCGGCTGTGACTGGCCGAGAATTTCGGTGAGATCGGAAACGGTCAGGTCGCCGCGCGACAGCAGCGCCAGGATGCGCAGCCGGCTGGATTCGGCCGCCGCCTTCAATGTATCTACCATAGTGTCGAGAGCGACATGCATGCGAGCATTCTCTTTGAAAAAGATATAAACATATGTTTATGTCGATTTTGATGGCCTTGCAAGCGCTATGTCGCTTCCGGACAAGAAAATGACGCATGCGTGGTGGATTGCGCAAAGCTGGAAGCATGATCGAGGCGAAAACTATGTTCGAGACGCGCAACGGCGAAAAGCTTCTGGACACCGATCCGGCTGATATGCCGCCGGACGGCCATATCGTCTTCATCGGCCGTATCGCCTCGCCCTGGACCGCGCGGGAAACTTGCCCCAAGAACATGAAAGCCGCGCGGGAGACGGGACAGCCGGCGGTTCTCACGATCGACCAGCCCTATCGTGACGGACTGCTCGGGCTGGAGCGTGCCAGCCACGTCATCATCCTGTCCTGGCTCCACCACGCGCCGCGGGCCCTGATTGTCCAGAAACCCCGCCATGCGGCTGAACCGAAAGGCGTTTTTTCGCTGCGCTCCCCTGCCCGGCCGAACCCGGTCGGGCTGCATATCGCCAAGCTCGTCGCACTCGACATCGACACCGGCCGCATCGATCTCGACGCCATCGACGTGCTCGACGGCACGCCGGTCGTCGACATCAAGCCCTACTTCGCCTCGACCGACGCCTTCCCCGAGGCAACCGTGGCCGGACGGGACGAGCCCGGAAGGGTCGAACGATGAGCGCGCCGACCGGCCGCCGCCGGGCCATCGCCAAGGCGCTGACAGCCCTTCTGCCACTGGCGCCCTATGCCGACATGGAAAAGATCCGCGCTGACGCCGGCGCGGTGCACATGAAGACCTTGCCGCCGACGATCGCCGTGTGGCTGGCGACGACAGCCCATATCCGTCATGTGCACACCGACTACGAAAAGCTGCTGGCAGAAGGCTACGACCGCGACTCGGCGCGCTTCTTCGTCATGGAACAGATCAACGTTGTGCTGACCCGCTGGCGCGCCACGCGTCTGCTCGATGACAACGAGGAAGAATAGCTGGTTCTTCGATGGCCCAGCAGCCAATGGTCCAGTGGCAAGCCCAGCCTGTGTCTTGTGCCACCCACCGTGCCGCTCTATTCCGCCATCTGGTCGGCGAAAACGACCAGAGGGGGGCGTGATGAGCAAGTCGATCGATCCGCAAGCCAACCGCCTGCCTGAGCTCTCCGCTCATCATCAAGACCCGCACTCCTATCCGGATGGCATTGCATTCCTGGACGGGCAATATCTGCCGATGTCGCAAGCCAAGATCTCGGTGCTGGATTGGGGCTTCCTGCATTCCGACGCCACCTATGACACCGTGCATGTCTGGAACGGCCGATTCTTCCGTCTCGACCTGCATCTCGACCGCTTCTTCGGCGGGTTGGAAAAGCTGCGCATGACGATCCCGTTCGACCGCGAAGGCGTGGCCGAAATCCTCCACAAATGCGTGGTGCTGTCGGGTCATCGCGCCGCTTATGTCGAGATGCTGTGCACGCGCGGCGTCTCCCCGACCTTCAGCCGTGACCCGCGCGACGCGGTCAACCGCTTCATGGCTTTCGCCGTTCCCTTCGGCTCGGTCGCCAATGCCGAGCAATTGCAGCGCGGCCTTCATGTGGCGATCAGCGACAAGGTGCGCATCCCACCGGCCTCGATCGACCCGGCTATCAAGAACTATCATTGGCTCGACCTGGTGCGAGGCCTCTACGACGCCTATGACCGCGGCGCGGAGACAGCACTGGTCCTCGATTTCAACGGCAATGTCGCGGAAGGCCCCGGTTTCAACGTCTTTTGCGTGAATGATGGCAAACTGTCGACGCCGGCCGTCGGCGTGCTGCCCGGCATCACCCGCCGCACCGTCTTCGATCTCTGCGCGGAGGCAGGACTTGCCGTCACAGCGGCCGATGTCAGCGTCGCCGCGCTGCGTCAGTCCGACGAGATCTTCATCACCTCGACCGCCGGCGGCATCATGCCGGTGACGGTGATCGACGGTGTTCCGGTCGCGGACGGCAAAGTCGGCGCGATTACCAAGCGCCTCATGGCGATGTATTGGCAGAAGCACGAGGACCCGGCCTGGTCGAGCCCGGTGCGCTATCCCTGACCCCTGACCGACATCTTCTGGCGTCGGGTCTCATCAACAAAATGTGCTCGACCTTGGAAAAACGGAGCGTGCTTCGTATATGCCGGAAGCGGAGCAGCCTCCGTTTAGACCATGATCCCGAACCGAAGGTCCGCGTCAGTGAAAAGTGGAATCCGGTTTTCGGAATATCATGGTCAGACAAGAACTCACAATCAAAGACCCGCAAGGGCAGGAACTGGTGGATCATGACATACAAGGTTTGGTTTATTACCGGATCGTCGAAGGGTTTCGGCCGCGTCTGGGCGGAAGCCGCGCTCGCCCGCGGTGACCGCGTCGCGGCAACGGCCCGCAATGTCGGCACGCTCGCCGATCTCGTCGATAAATATGGTGACCACATCGCCGCAATAGAGCTTGATGTCACCGACAAGAAAGCCGTCGATGCCGCCATTGCCGAAGCGCATGGCCGTTTCGGCCGGCTCGACGTCGTCATCAACAATGCCGGCTATGGCCATTTCGGCGCCATCGAGGAAGTCAGCGAACAGGAAGCCCGCGACCAGATCGAAACCAATGTGTTCGGCGCTCTTTGGGTGACCCAGGCCGCCCTGCCGATCATGCGGGCGCAGCGTTCCGGCCACATTATCCAGATCTCGTCGATCGGCGGCGTCAATGCCTTTGCGTCGCTCGGCCTCTATCATGCGTCGAAATGGGCGCTGGAAGCGTTTAGCCAGTCGCTCAGTATCGAGGTCGCGGAGTTCGGCATCCATGTGACGCTTGTCGAGCCGGGCGGGTTCTCCACCGACTGGGCCGGCCCGTCCGCCAAGGTTTCGAAGCCGATCGCTGCCTATGAGCCGGCCCGTGCCGCGATGGCGGAGCGCCGCAAGCGCTCGGTGGCTGGTGATCCCGCCGCCACCGGACTGGCAATGCTTGAAATCGTCGATGCGGCCGAACCGCCGCTGCGGGTATTCTTCGGCGATGGCGGCCTGCCGATGATCCGCCAAGAATACGCCAACCGCATCGCGCTCTGGGAAAAGTGGGATCACGTGTCCGTCATGGCGCAGGGCGAGAACAAGAACCGCAAGGCCGCCTAGAGGCGATCCGGAAATCGCTACGCCGCCATGGCGGCGTAGCCCCAGTCTCACCTGCCCTAAGCTCGGTAAATCCACTGCTCCGGCACGCGCACCGAAATCTCCTCGCCTGCCGTGATGCGGCCTGGCTTTTCGACCCAGGCGACGAGGCCGCGCAACCGCTTTGCCGCCTTCGGAAACAGCAGCGCGCCGGCCTCATGGTCGGCCATTCCGGCATTTTCGGCGACCGAGCGTCCGGCGATGCGGCAAGGCCCGTTCTGCGCGTCGACCTTGATGGTGACGCCGCCTTTGAAGAACAGCAGCGTGCCGGACGGCAGCATGGAGAGATGCGGCAAGCCTTCGATCAAGAGGTTGGCGCCGATCCACTCCGGCTTGATCTCGGCGATGCCCATCCGC
>NZ_RZTA01000180.1:0-7985 GCF_004023115.1 Mesorhizobium sp. M6A.T.Cr.TU.017.01.1.1 | reverse complement strand
CTTCGCAGACATCGCGTCGCCGCCTTGCTGGGCGCCGCATTGATCGTCAGCCCTTTCATCCTGCCGCTCGCCCCCAAGCTGAATGGCGCCCTGGCAGAAACAGTGACCCCTCCCGTCACCGGCATGACGGTGCCCAATGGATCGTTCGCCCCGATCGTGGCGGCCGACAAGCCGGCAGTGGTGACGATCACCACCGTCATGAAGGCACAGTCGGAGACCATGAGCGACGCTGCTCCCTTCGGCGACGGTTCACCCTTCGACGACTATTTCCGCCAGTTCTTCGGCGACCAGGGGCTGCCCGGCCCCAGGACCCCGCCGCAGCAGCAGGCGCCTCGCGCAGAGGCGCTCGGCTCCGGCTTCATTGTCGCAGCTGACGGCACCATCGTCACCAACAATCACGTCATCGATGGCGCCACGTCGATCAAGGTGACGCTCGACGACGGCACCGAGCTTCCCGCCGAGCTGGTCGGCCGCGACGCCAAGAACGACCTCGCCGTCCTCAAGATCAAATCCGACAAGACTTTGCCGACCGTCAAATGGGGCGATTCCGACAAGCTCATGCCGGGCGACCAGGTGCTCGCTTTCGGCAATCCGTTCGGCCTCGGCACCACGGTTACATCAGGCATCGTCTCGGCGCGCGGCCGCGATCTGCACAGCGGGCCGTTTGACGACTTCATTCAGATCGACGCACCGATCAACCACGGCAATTCCGGCGGTCCGCTGATGGATGTGAGCGGCAACGTCGTCGGCATCAACACGGCAATCTTTTCGCCGAATGGCGGCAGCGTCGGCGTCGGCTTCGCCATCCCGTCGGACCAGGCGCAAAAGGTGGTCGCCAAGCTGATGAAGGGCGGCTCCATCCAATATGGCTATCTCGGCGTCCAGATTCAGCCGGTGACGCCCGACGTGGCGAGCGCCGTCGGCCTCGGTCAGCCCAGCGGTGCGCTGGTTTCCGAGGTCAGCGACGGCTCGCCGGCGGCAAAAGCCGGGATTGAGACCGGCGACGTCGTCACCAGCTTCGCCGGTCAGCAGATAAAGGATCCCAAGGACCTGTCGCGTGCCGTTGCCGATATCTCGCCCGGCGAGACGGAAACGCTGGGTGTCTGGCGTAAAGGGCAGAATGTGAAGATTTCCGTCGATGTCGGGCGCAATGGAGACGATGTGGAGACGGCATCGGCCGGCGGCGGACCAGAGACACCGTCCGCACAGCAAGGCCTTCGTGCTCCTGCGATCGGCCTCGGCCTGATGGACGTCACCCCGGATGTCCGACAGGCGATGAACCTGGCGCCCAACCAGCGCGGCGCGCTGGTCGAGAGCGTCAATCCTGACAAGGCGGCCTCGGCTTCCGGGATCCAGCCGGGCGACATCATCATCACCGTCAATCAGGCGCCGGTGAGGGACGCCAGGCAGGCGGACCAGGCGATCGCGCAGGCCGGAAAGGCTGGCAAGAAGTCCGTGCTCCTGCTCGTCGAACGGGGCGACGAGCAGATCTTCGTCGCCGTGCCCTTCGCCGCCGGCTGAAGCGCATTGGCGCGAGGTCGCGGCCAAGATTTCGGTTGCCCGTCAGAGCATCTTCGAGAAGACTAGCGCAGGTTGGCTTCAACCTGCATGGATTGTCTCGATGGTCACCCGCGGCTTCTCTTCAGGACGAAAGCCCCCGACGGATGCGGATGCGCGCATCCCGCCGGGGCAGTATCTCGAGCAAGGGTTCCCGGTGCTGTCGGCCGGGCCGACGCCGCGTGTGCGCACCGAGGAGTGGTCGTTCACGCTCAAGCACGGACCGCGGCCGATCAAGAAGTGGAATTGGACGGAGTTCAACGCGCTGCCTTTGACCAAGATGACGCGCGACATTCATTGCGTCACCGCATGGACCAAGTTCGACACGGCGTGGCAAGGCGTGCTGGTCGACGATATTCTGGCGGATGCCGGCATCGAGCCGCCGACCGGCTTCACGCTGGCGCTGTCCTTCGACGGCTACACCACCAATGTGCCGACGAAGGACCTCACCGCCGGCAAGGCGATGGTGGCGCTGCTTTACGAAGGCAAGCCGATCACGCCGGACCATGGCGGCCCGGCGCGGCTGCTGGTTCCGCATCTCTATTTCTGGAAGTCGGCCAAATGGCTGAACGGGCTGCAGTTCACCGAGCGCGACGAGCCGGGTTTCTGGGAACTGCGTGGCTATCATATCTATGGCGACCCGTGGCGCGAGCAGCGCTATACGGGCGATCCATGAGCGACGGGCCGGCGGCGCAGTCGCCCTGGCAGACGGTGACCATCACCCGCATCGAAAAGCGCACGCCGCGCGTCACCAGCTTTTTTCTCCGGCCGTCACGGCCCTTCGCCTATCGTGCCGGGCAGCATGTCGATGTCAGGCTGACGGCGCCGGATGGCTATCAGGCGCGCCGTTCCTACTCCATTGCCTCGGCGCCGGAAGCCGGCGAGACGATCGAGCTGGCGATCGAAAGGCTCGATGATGGCGAGGTCTCGCCGTTCTTCCACGAGGTCGCGGCAGTCGGCGACGAGGTCGAGCTGCGCGGCCCGCTCGGCGGACACTTTGTCTGGTCCGACAGTGACGGCGGCCCGCTTCTGCTGGTCGGCGGCGGGTCGGGCGTGGTGCCGCTGATGGCGATGATCCGCCATCGCGCCGCACGCAAATCGGCGGTGCCTGCCACGCTGGTGTTTTCCGCACGGATCTGGGACGAGGTGATCTTTCGCGACGAGCTGATCGACTTCCACGATCGCCGGGACGGCTTCGATCTGGTGTTGGCGCTGACCCGCGAGCCGGCCCGGCGCCCGGCGGACTATTCACGGCGGATCGATGCCGCGATGATAGAGCAGTCGATGGTGCGGCTGCCCGCGCCGCCAAGGTTCGCCTTTGTCTGCGGCTCGAATGCCTTCGTGTCGGCCGCCGCCCAGGCGCTGATCGATGCCGGCGTTCCGGCAAGCCTCATCCGCACCGAGCGCTACGGGGTCTAATGCATGTCGCGCAACAACCTAAAGCGCGTCGCATAAGGCCGGTCAAAACGCGACGCGCTTTAGGGCCGCCGGTCATGCCTCGATCTCGATCGCCGTCAGCGGCTTCGAACAGCAGGCAAGGATGAAGCCGTCGTCGATCTCGTGATCGAGGATGCCGCCATTGTGGCTCATCTCGACCGTGCCCGAGACCTTTTTCACCTTGCAGGTTCCGCACAGGCCGAACTCGCAGGCCGCCGGGATGCGCACGCCCGAAGCGCGCGCCGTCTGCAGCACGGTCTGGCCGGCAACGCAGTCGGCATCGACATCCGAAAGCGAAAAGCGGATTGGCGTTGCGGCTTCGGCAGGTATTTCGACCCCACCCTCTGCCGGCGAACCGAACGGGGCCGGTATTTCCTCCACCATCGGGGCCGCAAAGCTCTCCTGATGATAGTTGCCCATGTCGAAGCCGGTGGCCTCCAGCATCTGCCGCACCGCACGCATAAACGGGTCGGGGCCGCAGCAGAAGATTTCGCGCTCGCGGAAGTCTGGCGCCAGCAGCGGCAGCCGTATCGCGTCGATCCGGCCCATATGGCCGAACCAACCCTCGCGGCTGGACCGTTCCTCGATCATGAAGCCAAGCGTCAGACCCGGCATGCGGCTGCCGAGCAGTTCGAGCTCCTTGCGGAAGATGATCTCCTCGGGCTTTCGCGCGCAGTTGACGAAGCCGACATCGGTCCATGGCGCGCAGTCGTTCAGCCAGCGCAGCATCGACATCATCGGCGTCACGCCGGAGCCGGCCGAAATGAACAGATACTTGGCCGCGGGATGGCTGTGCAGCGAAAAGTCACCCGTCGGACCATAGGCCCTCACGTGAACGCCGGGCTTCAGATTGTCGAACATCCAGCGCGTGCCGAGACTGCCGGCTTGCGCCTTCACCGTCACCGCGATCGAGAACGGCCGCGACGGCGAGGAAGACAGCGTATAGGTCCGCATCAGCGGGCCGTCGGAGGTCGGCAGTTCCAGCGTCACGAATTGGCCCGGCTTATAGCGGAACCAGGTCTGGTTGTCGGAGCGGAAGGTGAAGGTCTTCACGTCAGGCGCCTCGTCGCTGACGCCGATCACCTCCAGCACCTGCAGCCGGTCGTTCCAGGGCGCCATTTCGTCGAGATGGCGGTAGAGCCCGAGGTCCGTCATTGCGTTCATCTCTTCACGTTTCTCTCAGGCGACGCTGCGCAATGCCGGCCGGCCGTCCTCGGCTAGGCGCGGCCCGATGAAGGAGGCGTACCATTCGACGAACTGGATGACGCCGCCCTCATGCAGTTCCGAATAAGGGCCGGGCTCATAGGCCGGCGACAGGATGCCGAAGGCGTTTTCCTCGACGATGCGGCGGTCCTGGTCGTTGGTCTCGGTCCATACATGGGTGAGTTCGGCAAGGTCGTAATCGACGCCTTCGACCGCGTCCTTATGGACGAGCCATTTGGTTGTCACGGCGGTTTCCGTGGCGCTGATCGGCAACACGCGGAAGGTGACCGCATGATCGCCGAGGATGTGGTTCCAGGTCGTCGGATAGTGATAGAGCAGCAGCGAGCCGACACGGTCGATCGAAACGCTGTCGGAAAGGTTCTTCTTCACGGCGCGTCTTCCCGTCATCGTATAGCTGACAGCGTCGCGCAGCAGCGGTGCGCGGGTGGCGCGGTATTGCCCGGCCGGATCGATGCGGAATTTGCTCGGCAGGCCCGCCGCCTCGCATTTCGCCCAGTGCGCCAGCATCTCAGGATCGCTGTCGGCGCCCTGCACGCCGGTCACGGTCGGCGCTTCCGGGAATGTCTTGCACAGTTCCGGATGATTGCCGGCGCAATGATAGCACTCGCGGTTGTTCTCCCAGACGAGCTTCCAATTGCCCTTCTCGACGATGGTCGATTCGAAGGCGACCTTTGCCTCGCGCAGCCGGTGCGGCAGCAGGTAAGGCTCGATCATGGCGCGCATCGGCGCGAAATCGGCGGGCTCCTTGGCCAGGCAGATGAAGATGTAGCCGCCGACACTTTCGCAAGCCACCGGCTTGAGGCCGAACTGGCGCTTGTCGAAGCCGTCCGCCATCTGGCGGGCGAACAAGAGCCGGCCGTCTAGCTCGTAGGTCCACTGGTGATAGGGGCAGACGAGCTTTGCCGCCGTGCCCTTGTCGGCGTTGCAGACGCGGCTGCCGCGATGCCGGCAGGAATTGTGAAAGGCATTGATCTTGCCTTGCTGGTCGCGGACCAGCACGACCGGATAGTCGCCGATCTGGGCGGTGATGTAGCTGCCCGGCTTCGGCAACTCGCAATCGTGGCCGATGAACAGCCAATCGCGATACCAGATCAGCTCCATGTCGAGCTTGAAGAAATCGGGATCGGTGTAGAAGGGCTGCTCGAGCGAATAGCCTTGCCTGCGGCCGTGCAAGAGCCTCAGCATGTCGTTGCGCGAATCCATGTCCTGTCCTCATAGCCGTCGCATCGGCCTGAAATCGGAATCGATTTCGGAAAGCACGATGCGCAATTCAAAGTCTTGGAGCGTACTTTATGCGTCCAGATGGACGCATGTCGCTCCAAAGACTGAACTGGTGGTGATTGAGGAAGGATCGCTTGCACGCCGGCGACAGGCCAGACATGCATCATCCACCTCTTGACCGCCCACCGCGATCAGTCGAGTCTAGACACCTCGGGCTGGTTTCCGGGCTCTGGAGTGTCCTTGCGGACAGTCGCGACACCTTCCCAGGCTTGTGGCCCAGTGGTCTCCCGTTGCGACTTGAACTCCACCACCGTTGCGGGGGCAGCGCCGGGATTTGACCGGCTTCCCAATTCTCCGCTTCGTCGTCACCAAGCGGCACCTGAGATGGCGTCATCTAATCATGACGGCCAGCTGACTGTCGGCATGAAAGCGACATCGTATCCATGCGGCGCGACACGGCCCGCGAAACGTGCAGGTTGGTAATTGCAGGGCTGAAACCCATTTTTTCGGCCACCATTGTCGGCCGCCGTGACATCGAATTCCGACCCGCGGCGGAGGCAAAGAAGGTTAACAGTTTCCAAAAGTGACTATTAGCCGCTTCTAAAATCGAACCGAACGGTTCGTTTCTGTTGACAATGCGTGCATGACGCTGTGAACGCAGGTCCGCCAATCCGTCAAATCGTCAAATGGCGACTTTGGCATAAGCCCTTGAAAATAAAAGATAAAGCAACGCCTGTAGAAGCGTCTGGTACAATTTCAAGGTGTAGATTCTTGGTCCACACGGAACAACTTCGTGATTGGAATCTGCGGGATGGCCTTCCCACATCGGGGCTGTCCGAACGACGCGAATTCCTTCCAAGACACGCCGCTAGCCGGACGGAAAACTAAGATACTGGAGTACCAAAAATGAAAAAGATTGCTCTTACTGCCGTCGCCGTTCTGGCCATCACCGGCAGCGCCTTTGCCGGCAGCGACCATTATGGGTCCAACGGCGCCAACCAGCCGACCGCTGCGGTCGACAGCTCGTACACGGCTTCCATTCAGAAGCCGGCTCACGCTGAAAAGCCCGCCGTCCAGGGCGCCGACCGCAACCTTTTCGGTAACAACTAACAGCTGATCCCAGACCATGATCCCGAAAAGTGGAAACCGGTTTTCGGAAAAGATCATGGTCAAACAAGAAGACAGAGCGGCGGCAGGTCCGCCGCTGGGGATCTTTAGAAATTCAGGAGTATTGGAAATGAAGAAGATTGTTCTTGCCACCGCCGCCATTCTGGCCATCTCCGGCAGCGCTTTTGCCGGTAGCGACAACTATGGATCGAACGGCGCCAACCAGCCGGCCGCTGCGGCCGACAACTCGTACACGGCTTCGGTTCAGAATTCCGCTTCGGCGCAGAATCCGGTTCCGGCCGACGAGAAACCCGTCCACGGCAGCGACCGTAACCTCTTCGGCAACAACTAACAGCCAGTTCCAACAGCAGCGGCGGCATTTGCCTGCCGCGCTGATGGGATACGAAAATCCAGGAGCACTGAAATGAAGAAGATCGTTCTTACCGCCGCCGCGCTTTTGCTTGCTGCCGGCAGCGCCTTTGCCAACAACGACAATGTTGGCGGGACCGACATCAACAAGCAGGCGACCGTCAACGTCGACAACACGCAGACGTCTTCGGTACGCAACACCGGCTCGCCGGTCTACAAGCTGCTCAATTCGTCGGGCGACGTAGAGAAGTCCGCCCCGCAGGGCAGCGACCGGAACCTGTTCGGCCGCTAGCGCATCGGTCCGAAAATCGGAATCGATTTTCGGAAAGCACGATGCGTAGGTTCAAAGTGTTAGAGCGTACTTTGTGCGTCCACTTGGACGCACGTCGCTCTAACAGCGACCTGAACGCGCAAGAGCGGCGGGCTTTGCCCGCCGCTCTTGTTTTTGGCTTCGCCAAACTGCTTATACCCGGCAGTCTTGCTGCCGTTCTCAGGCCGCCTTTGCTTCCGCTTCGTGAAGCGTGAAGGACCGCCCGTCGGTATCGAAAATATGCAGGTCGCCGGCATCGGCACTCAACCGCAGCGTCGCACCCCGCTTGACCTCGACATTCCCGGGCAGCTTGGTCACCAGCGGCAGGTCGGCGCGGCCGATGTCGACATAGACGAGCTGGACCTCGCCGAGCTGCTCGACATAATCCACCGTTCCCTCGAAAAGATAATCCGCGCCGCTAGCGATCATCAGATCCTCCGGCCGCACGCCGAAGCTCACCGAAGCGCCCTTCGCTGAGGCCGGCGTGGCGATCGGCACCGTCGCCTTGCGCCCGCCGACATGGCTGACGATGGTCGGGTTGCCTGATTTGTCGATCGTCGCCGGCAGGATGTTCATTGCCGGCGAGCCGATGAACTGGGCGACGAACAGATTGCCGGGTTTCTTGTAGAGCTCCATCGGCGTGCCGACCTGCTCGATATGGCCGTCCTTGAGCACCACGATGCGGTCGGCCAGCGTCATCGCCTCGACCTGGTCGTGGGTCACGTAGATCATTGTTGTGGCAGGCAGCGACTGCTTGAGC
>NZ_RZTA01000017.1:26923-82889 GCF_004023115.1 Mesorhizobium sp. M6A.T.Cr.TU.017.01.1.1 | reverse complement strand
GAGTGACTGTCATCGGCACAGCCGACGGCACCACGCCGGCGCGTTCGATGGCAATCTGCGTCGATGGATTGAGCGCCAGCAACCCGCCGGCAAGGGCGTCGCCTTCATTGGTGATGAAGACCCGCAAAGCGAAGAATGCCGCCGTCAGCAGCGCCGACGCTGCGGCCGCAATGACCCAGAGCGGCAACCGGGCCGACGACTGTGCGATTGATGCCGCCAAGCTCTGCCAGTGAGGCGAGATGTCTTCGTCGGCGCGCGCCCTGAAATAGCGAAGCGTCTCGTATACATCGCGTCGAACGCGCTCGAGATTGTTGTCCTCGCGTGCGAGGCCCCGATACTGGCCTTCGAACCCAAGCGACAGGCAGGCATGCATCAATTCAAGCAGGTCGTAGTGTGCCTCCGGCGCGGCCAATATCTTATTCAGTGCTTCGTAGAAGCCCGCGCCGGTGGGCTCGACGTGAAAGAACTGCGACAGCATGCTGTGCTGCGCCCAGGCGTCTCGCTTGGGCCAAGGCAGGTTGCCGATGAGATCGTCAGCGGTTTCGCAAAGGGCAAATTTTGCGATCCTGGCGTCTGCTTCGGGAACACCAGCTTTCTGCATTGTCCGGTCGAATTTTTCGATCGCCTCAGCGACATGTTCCGCTAGTTGTTCCGCCTGTCTTTCGACGGGCATGAGCCTGAGCTGGCCGAACAGCATCAGCAAAGGCGCCGCCGCGGCGAGGATCGGGTTCGCTGCTGAATATCTGACGCCATCCGTGGCATTCAGCAGGATTTCCTGCTGGATGGCTGGCTTCGGCGTCGCCGCAAAGGAACCGCTTCCGGTCGCTGCGCCGGGATCTGCACCCTGATAAATCACGGTTCCGGATGTCCAGCCCGGCGGCGTGTGCTGACCGACACCCGGATCGAAAACCGTTGAATCCTTAGCCCGCGAAGGACCGGGCTGCCTGCTATCAGGAACAGGCCCTTGAGGAGTTGGCGCTGATTTTTCAGCGGGGCGCGGTGCGCGAATGACGGTCTTGCCCGCTGGGCCGAACGGATCGTCCTTCGAGCTCATCGCCAAACGTCCGTCCACACCTGGTTGCTGCGTGTGCGCCAGAACCGGGTAAAACGGTCCCTGGTCAGGCACAGGAAATGCAGGCGCTGCTGACAAGGGCAGTGTCTGGAGGAAGGTCGGCTACAAAATTCTATCCCGCCGTAACATGACATTTGCCGCAGACCCCCGGGTCAATCAGCCTTACCCGCTGGCGAACTGTCGTATGTGATCGTAATCTCAGAAGCTGTCGATTGGAACAGGATGCAGTGCTGCGAAAGGATTTTTCTTCCGCCAGCGGCAGCGCCGTGTCCTTTGAAACCGCAAAGGACGCTCTAATATTTTCCAGTTGGCATGTGGTCCGTTCCGCAACTGAAGATCAGCACAGCAAAACCGATCCGGCTTCCGGGAATGCGCCAGGTTCAGTCTTCTCAGCCTATTTTTGCTTGGCGGCTTTGGCATAGGCTTCGCTGAAATAAGCCAGGAATATGTCCAGCATTCCGTTTTCGTGTGTTTCTTCCATGGTCCGCCATTTGGCGACAAAGGCGTCCCAAGCCAAGCTCTTCTTCGAAGTGAATGACGCTGGCGGAAGTTTCTTGCCGATCGCCTCGGGCGACAGGTCGTCAAGCAGCCGGGAGAGCGCAGCTTGCATGGCTGCGTAGGTAGCAAATTCATGCGTCTTGAGATCGCGGAATGCGTCTTCGATACTGTGCCTGGCATCAAGATAGCCGGCTCTGCGTCGTGCAAACATGATTTCAAGGATGTCGTCGGTTCCCGGGACGAACTTCAAGGGATTGTTATCGGCAGCGCTGATCATCGTCCGATGTGTGCTCTTGGCCAGTATTTTCGCAGCCGCACGTGCCTTCAGCAACAAGGCCAGTTCCTCGACAACCGTCCGCAGCACCGCGCCGATTTCGGCAGCGACTTCATGCGGATCACGCGATTGGAGCAATTCCGCAGAGATGCCAGCTCCGATCGCGATTTCCCGCAGCACCTCGTCCCTCGTCGAAGGGAGAGGCGCGGGCGGCGAAGACGTCGACACCGGTGCTCGGTGCTCTACCGGATTGAAGAAGGGCTCGCCTCCGAAGTCCAGCGGCCGACCTGACGTGATCGGCATTTCTCGTTGCGTCGAACCGTGCCTGCTTTGAGGATGACCCTCCGTGGTGCGCTCGTCGTCAATCGATACCAAGATGACGTAGCGGCCGATCAGCAACCGGTCTCCATGGTCAAGCCGATGCGGGCCGGCCATGCGATGGGTCGACCCGTTTATGAAGGTTCCATTGCGCGAGACATCGTGCAGCCAAAACGCGCCTGCCTCGTATCGAACGTCGCAGTGTCGGCCGGAGATGAACTTGTCGGGATCGGGCAAGGTCCAGTCGCAGGCCTCGCGCCCGATTTCGAAGCTGCGATCACGAGCTGAGTAGCCGGTCGAAATACCGGCCGGCAGGGAATCGGCATTGTTGATCTGCAGCCTGATGAACATTCAAAAATCGCCGTCGATCGCCTGTCGGGACACTCACCCAGGACTTCCATTATACCAGCAAAATCACGAGCGCGGCGTTACGAAGCTTTCAAGTCGATGATTCGAGAGGTGACACGCCGCAGCCACCGATCCGGTCCCCTTTGGTCGCTGGAAGACATGTGCTAGGCTCAAGCAGAAACGAGCGGCGGGAGGGGCAAGACCCATGCCGGACGAACGCGCCACGGTTGTGCAGACGCCGCTTGGCGCTGACCTGTTGACCTTCACGCATCTTGTCGGGCGCGATGAGATCAGTCGTTGTTTGGCCTATACGGTCGGGTTCGTGAGCAGCAGCCCCGATATCGATCCGCTGAAGATGCTGGGCGGTGCCGTATCGATCGAAGGTGAATCCGATCCGAAACGCTGGTTCAGCGGGCTTGTGTCCGAGTTTCGGCTCACCCGGATCGAGGACCGCCTAGCGTACTACGAAGCAGCCATCAGGCCCTGGCTCTGGTTTCTCGGCAATACGACCGACTGCCGCATTTTCCAGAACATGAGCGTCATCGAAATCGTCGAAGAGGTTTTCTCGAAATACAGCACGGCGAAATTCGAGAAACGCCTGCAGGGTTCTTATCCGCCGCGCGAGTACTGCGTGCAGTACGACGAGACCGATCTCGATTTCGTGCAGCGGCTGCTGGAGCACGAAGGCATCTTGTATTTTTTCGAACATGACGAGGGCAAACACACGCTTGTGCTGGTCGATGCCATGAACAAGCTGAAGCCCGCGCCGGGCTACGAAAAGGTGCCATATCACTTCGAAGGGCAGGGCTCCCGGCGCGATGTCGAATACATCACCGAATGGATTCCAGGCAGCTCGGTGCGGCCGGGCGCCTATGTCCACACCGACTATGATTTCAAGAAGCCGGGCGCCGACCTCATGGCCAAGTCGGCCCAGCCGTTCGGCCACAAGCTGGCCGCTGGCGAGAACTACCGCCAGCCGGGGGCGCATCTTGAAGTCGGTCGCGGCGACAGCCTCGCCGCGATCCGGCGCGAGGAGATCCAGGCCGTGCACCAGCGCATTACCGCTGTCGGCACCGTGCGCGGGTTGTATTCGGGCTGCACATTCAAGCTGGACGGCTTCCCAAGAGAAGACCAGAACCAGGAATATCTGGTGGTCAGCGCCGAATACAGGCTGTTCGATCCCGGCTACAGAGCTCTTGCCGACGTCGAAAGCGAGAACTTCAAGGTGATCCTCGGCGTGGCGCCGACCGCCTTGGCCTATCGCCCGCCACGGATCACGCCACGACCGATCATGCGCGGCCCACAGACGGCGACGGTGGTCGGTCCATCAGGCGAGGAGATATTCACCGACAAATATGCCCGGGTGAAGGTCCAGTTCCACTGGGACCGTCTGGGCAAGAAGGATCAGAACAGCTCCTGTTTCGTGCGGGTCTCGCAGACCTGGGCCGGCAGCGGCTGGGGTTTCATCCAGATACCGCGCATCGGCCAGGAGGTCATTGTCGATTTCATTGAAGGCGATCCGGATCTGCCGATCATCACCGGCCGGGTCTACAATGCCTCGCAGATGCCGCCCTACGGACTGCCGGGCAGCGCCACGCAATCCGGCTGGAAATCCGACTCTTCGAAAGGCGGCGGCGGTTACAACGAACTGATGTTCGAGGATAAGGCCGGCTCCGAACTGGTCAATTTCCAGGCACAGAAGGACCACAACCTTCTGATCAAGAACGACCGCACCAAGCTGGTCCAGCACGACCAGTCGGACCGCATAGACCACGACGCCAAGCACTCCGTCGGCCACAACCTCGACGAGGACGTCGGCAACAACAAGACGGTCAAGGTCGGCGTCGACCAGACCACGGATATCGGCAACAACGACACCGAGACGGTTGGGGTCAACCGCTCGCTGACGGTGGGGTCGAATGAGACGATCGGCATTGGGTCAAACTCCACTGAAACGATCGGCATCGCGCACACACAGACGGTGGGCGCGGTGCAAACGATCACTGTCGGCGCGGCTAGGGTCGACAGTGTCGGGGCATCCGAGACCCGAACCGTGGGTGGCCCGCAATCGAATACAATCGGTGCGACACGGTCGGTGACGGTTGGGGCGGCGCAGGACCACAGTATAGGAGCGAGCGACAGCTGGACGATTGCGGCCGGCCAGAGCGTTCAGATCGGCGCTGATCAGAGTTTCAAGATCGGCGGTGGACAGACTTCAGAAATCGGCAAGGGCCGCAGCACCAAGGTTGCCAAAGATGATGCGACACAGGTGACCGGTTCGCGCGCACTTAAGATCGGCAAAGGCAGCGTCGTCGAAATTGGTGAAGACGGCGCGATGAAAATCGGCAAGGATCTCGTTATCGAGGCCGGCGACTCCATCATCATCAAATGCGGCTCGGCGGCGATCGCGATGAAGAAGGACGGCACGATTGCGATTGAAGGCAAGGACATCACCATCAAGGGTTCTGGCAAGATCAACGTCAAAGCCTCCAGCGACATCACGATGAAGGGCTCGGAGATAAAACAGAACTAAGGACGGGCGATGACAACGACAAAGAAGCGAATTGAAGGAGTTGTGATCGGCATTTTTTTGGGCTTCGGAGAAGATTCACCCCTCGTGGTCTTTCCCGGCAATCCACAGGAAACTGCTGTTTCAGCCCGAAGCCTTGCTGAACTCACTTCGGACATGATCGGCGCCGAAGTGGCGCTTCTTTTTCAGGATGGCGATCCTGGGCGGCCTCTCATTGTCGGCCGTATTGTTGATCCTGCACGCAACTCAAATGTTCCGCAGATTGTTCGGGACGGTGAACAGGTGCGAATTACCGCGAACGAGCGCATCGAGCTTCGCTGCGGCAAGGCCACGATCATCATGGAGAAGGACGGCCGCATCACCATCCGCGGCACCTATCTGACAAGCCATGCCAGCGCTGCCAACCGCATCCGCGGCGGTTCGGTCAACTTGAACTAATGCCCGCGCCCGTTCTCCGTGAAATCATCCGTCAGCACGCTGAGATGGCAGCGTTCCTGTGGACCGTCTATGATCGCCACCTGCTCTATCCGGAAGAAAACCCGGACATGGATGAAGAGCGCGTCGCACGCCTTGTCGAGAGGCTTGAGGCGCATCTTGATGGCTTGAGGGTCGCAGGCAACATCGGACGCGAAATTGCACAAGAGCGTTATGCCGAATATCCGGAACCCGGAGAATTGTTCGTCATACGCATGCTGTCGGCGGCAGACTCGCTGCGGATCGTAAATCTGGACCCTGCGAAAGTTCGGGCGTGGATTTCCGCCAACCAACAGTTGTCTTGAACAAGCAACCCTCAGCTGTTCTGCCTGTCTCCAACGTCCTCGACGGGACTGTCGGCGGCCTACAGAGGCACCAAGCCTGCGAACTGAACCGAGGTCCATCGCTTGCCGTCGAATACGTGTGCGGCTTCATCGTCAAAGGTGACACAGAAATCTTCGTTCGAGGAGAAGTAGTAGCCCGGACGATCGTAGAGAGCAGAGAAAGTGCCATCACCGGCAATCTCGTCGATGGCCTCGGCCTCGAGTGAAGTCAGGAGCCGGCCTTTGAAAGCGTGAGCATCCTGCAGGCTGGGGCGATCTTCGGAAATATCCCTCCAAGCGCCTGAACTGTACAGGAAAGCGACCCCCTCGTCTCCAACGACC
This sequence comes from Mesorhizobium sp. M6A.T.Cr.TU.017.01.1.1, assembly GCF_004023115.1. Taxonomy (NCBI): domain Bacteria; kingdom Pseudomonadati; phylum Pseudomonadota; class Alphaproteobacteria; order Hyphomicrobiales; family Phyllobacteriaceae; genus Mesorhizobium; species Mesorhizobium sp. M6A.T.Cr.TU.017.01.1.1. Next base: position 76,710 of record NZ_RZTA01000017.1, on the reverse strand, counting down.
ACGCCATTCTCCGGGGTGGTGAAGGCGATCCCATGCAGATCTACATTTGTCGGGAGGTGCTCAACGGTGGCTGTGCCGCCGGCATAGGTGATCACCCGGCCGGTAGACGCGGCAAACACATATGTATCCGCCTCCCTGCGCGCGACCGAATATACGTCCTGTTTGCCTCGGAACGGAACCCGCTGCCAGGCGCCACGCCGGTTCTCAAAGATGAGGCCATCCTCGCCCATAATGAACTGTGGTTCGTCCGCGAAACCCGTCAGTTTGATCGTCCCGAGCAGATCGACGCTGCCGAAGGGCTCGACCGTATCGCCGATCGAGAGGATTTGACCATCCCAGACCGCTCCGAAAAGCCGGGCCGCACGGTTGGCCCAAATAGACGCCACCCATTCGCGTATCTCGGCGACCAGGCGTACCTGCGGGGCGCTGCGCCCGCTGAAGTGATAGATGCGGGAAAGGTGGTTGCCGGGTCCATTCTCTTCGTAGAAAAGGCAGTAAAAGCTGTCCCCCACGGCGATCTGAGCGTCGATACATTCCATTTTTCACACCTTTGGTACGTCGCATTGAACTTCATCGAGCCGATCCTGACTGCGCTTCCTGGTGGCCCATTTGAAATAGGTGTCGCAAATGGCCTTGAGGCATTCCTGCGCGTCCGGGCTGGCCGCCAGTTTTGGCAGACTCTCGGCTGTATGTTGGAGTTCGGCGTCGCGGGCGGACGCGTAGCTCTGGGAGCAGGGTCCAGCCTTGCCGGCGCTCACCGCTCGCCGCTGCGCCGTTGCCCGCTTGATCTGTTTGCGCGATTTCTTGCCGTGCTGGGTGGTTTTCTTTTTGCCATCGTTCAAGCAGATACACGGCGCGTCACCTTCGGTGTAACGCGGGAACGCGCCTATCGGCCCGCCACCCCGCACCGGCTCAAAAAAAGCATTCTGGATGACGTGATCTGATTGCTGTTTGCCCTTCGTGCAGTGATTGTCTGCTTCGTCGTAGGGGTGCACATGAATATCGATCGAAGCCAGCAAGGTAAGGCAGTTCTGACCACCAACAGTCAGCGCCGCGATATGGATCCAGGGTGGGGTATTGCCGATAGGGGAGGCGTGGTTGTTGGTAGCGAGATCCGTCATGCGGATGACCGGCTCGCCATCGAATTTCACGTTGTTGGACCAGGAGTTGAAGTACTCCTTGCCGGTGTTCTTCGAAGTAATGACGCCCTTCTTGGCGGCAGCGCCGGCCTCCGTACCGCTCGTTTTGGAAAGGTCGGACTTGTTTTTGATGTTCACCGTCTTGCCGCCGATCTTGACGGTGCCAGTGCCTTGTTCGGTGTCGTCGGCCAGGCCAAAACTAGGATAGGGAATGGGAACGCCCGGCGGTGTGGCCGGGTTCTCCGGTGGCGTAAAGCAAACGTCGGGAAAAGCCGCGATGGTCTTGGCGTTTACGTCCTTGCCTGAAATCTCAAGGCCATTTGCGAAGACATTACCCATCAGGCAACCCTCGCCGCGAGAAGCGCAGCACCGCAGGCACCGGCGTCGTTGGAGGACTCGATGAGAACGGGGTTTCCCGCCGCATAGCCTTTGCGTGCCGCGGTCCAGGCCATGCCGATCATCAACGGAACCACGGCGGCGCCGATATTGCCGAGCGATTCACCCGGCGACCAGATATCCTGAAAATCGTGACGGCCGCGCAAGAGCCGCAGAGCTGCCAGCGCGCTCTGCTTGAACCAGTATTGCTCGCCGATCAGGTCGGCGATGCGGTAGCCGAGCCGGTTCATTTCAATGCCAGTTTCCCGGAAAGCTGTATTGTAGGCCGCTGTCATGCCGTCGCCTCGCAGCGGTAGATCCTGCGTGTTGTAGATCGATGCTGCCTCGCGCGAGAGACCAAGCCCATGCAGGCGAAAACCGCCCCGTTCCGACCGTGTACACAAAACCGCAGCGGCTGCTTCGCCCGGGATAAAGCCGTTCGGATTTTCAAGTGTCAGAAGGCGCTTGTTCTTTTGATAGTGTTCAATTGCCGGTGCCGTCAGATAGCTGTCTACTCCGGCAATCATGACGTAAGGGGCTTCACCCGACCCGATTATCCTGCGTGCCTGGTCCAGCGCGACATGTCCGGAGGGACGATCATGCGCGACCACGCGGGAACGTACATGGGGTTCTATTTCAACGATCTCTGCAATGCGGCGCAGGAGTCTGGGGCTGTCACCCACTGGCCGGCCCGGCCGATCCTCCTCAGCCAGACAAAGGATAAGAGCGGTCTGGCCGCGCGCCTGAGGAATTGCCTCGAAGGCCTCGCAGATTGCGCCGGCTGCGAGATGGGCGATGCGCTTCTCGCCGATCCAGTTTCGCGGCAGCGATACCGGCGCACCTATCAGCCATTCACCGTTTGGCCCGAGGAAACGAGTTTCCTGAAAACCGTCGAGCCGAGCGCGCATTGCCGCACAGGCGGACGGCGCGTCAAGGCCAACGGCGGTTACCATGCCAATCGACGCGATGTCGATCGCTGTGCTCATGCGTCTTCAGCCTCGTCTTGGGGAACAGTCAGGTTGGCCCGGACGAAGGCACGTCCAGTGGCGCGCGCTCGAAGCATCGACTCCGTCGGTGGGCCGATCCAGCATTCGCTGAAATCGAGAATGGTCCGATGGATGCGCTGCGACACGCGCCACACCAGCGAGAAGCGACGGTTCTCCGGGTCGAAGAGGACTGTGTCTGGGTAGATGTTTGCGTCGAAAGACTTTTCTCGCCCTTTGAACAGTGTCATCGGCAATGCAGTCTGTGGCAGACGAAAGCTCACCCGGCCTTCAGGCGTAAGGTTGACCAGTTGCACCTCTTCGACGCCTCTCGGCAGGTCGATCTGCTGGTCGGGCGGCGCCATCTGGAAATAGCGTTCATCAAAATCAGGGGGCAGGAAGGGGAATATGTTCTTCGTCCAGTTGTCGTCATAGGTGCCGCCGTATTCGATCCGGCCGGGCCAACCGCGGCCCATTGGCCCGAAACTCATCGGCTTGTAGTCGCCAAAGGGCGAGCGGATTTCTTCGCCGACAGCTTGCGTATTCGGTAGCCGCAGGCCGGGAATGAGGCGCTGGTTTTTGGTGCGCGACCAGCCGGTTCCGACGGGATTGTATTTATAGCTGGCGGGGAGCTTGTCCTCCGGATCCAGTCGGTCGACGCCACCCCAGGCAACGTCGTAGGAAATCGGCATGCGCAGGAAAGGCTGTGGTGCGGTGGCAGTGAATACTGGCCCGATGGCGCGCCATTCACGCGTGCCCACCACCTCGAAAAGCTTCGACCAATTGCCCACCTTGATGCCGACCGGTACGCGCTCCGCCGGACGTCCTCCGGGCGCGTACGCAAAGCCATTGGCAATCACGTCACAGCGCGGCTTGCGGAAAGCGAAATCTGTTTCCCACAGCGTGGCCGAATAGCCCGGCGCGCCGGTGTGCGTATCGGCCATGACTAGGGGAACCTGTTCCGCCGATTTTTGCACCAGTTCGCCAGGTGTCGCGGGAAAGTCGAACGTGCCTTTGACCACCACGACGATCCACTCATGGCCGGCTTTGTCCATGCCCATGGTGAATTGATGCGGATACCCCATCTGGTTCCAGATCTGCATCAGCTGGTCTCCCAGCTTGCGGCAAAGATCTGCTCCAGTGTCGCTTGCGGCGATAGCGGATCAACATCGAATATGTCCGAGCGGGCGGTCCACATCACCATATCGCTGACGATCTCGTCGCCTGCCTCGACAGGCGGCACCGGCAGTGCGGCCAAAGCGCCATCCAGTTCGTCAGGCGTCAGCTCGCCCTGCTGGGCGGCGATGGCCGCATCTTCGATCCCGGAAAACCACGCATCGGCGCGAGCCAATTGAATAGAAGCGTCAGGAAGCTGCGAAACGACGCTGAGAGGGAACTGCCGGCCGACCCTGTCGGCGCTCTGCAGAATAATGCCTGCCGATGCGCCGAAGGAAGCCGGGCCGGCCAGGAAGCGCAGCGCGGTGGTGCGCGGCCAGGTTTCCGAGCCGATCAGCGGCACGATGTGCTGTGCCAGCCAGCGGTCCCAGACGCGCACAAAATCCCCCGGCAGCCGCCGGCTGACGAAATCGCCGGTTGCAGGCATTTTGCCGTAAAAGCCAGGCAGGATCATATCTGCGGCGGACATGAGAATTTCTTGAACATTTGCAAATTGTAAGGGTTCTCGACGCTCGCGGCCTTGAGCTCGAAGTCGGCGTACATGCCTTTCGTCCCCAGGCGCAGGCTGTAGACATCGGACAGTGAGGTGCCGGTGAAACGGCCGCTGCGCAGCATCCTCAGCCACGCCCAGCTCCCGGTCTCGTTGAGCATGATTTCGGGCGAGCCGTCGATCGGCTGGAAGGCGAGCGAGATGACGCCGGTGCCGTCCTTGCCGGGCCAAGTCATCGGTTGCGGCCGCGTCGCGTTGTTGTAATAGACGAGGGTCTGGCCATCGAGGTTGAGCGTCACGCGCGTGACGTTGGGAGACAGGTCCTTCGGTTCGAGCGTGAAGCTCATCACTGGGCCGGTACCGCCTGGAAAGAGATCGTCTCGGATCCGCCTGGCCTGTTCGAACGCCGCCAGAGCCGCCGCGTCGAGCCCAAAATCGGCGCGCCATTTCCATGGCTGGGTGGCGGTGTCGACATAGCTGATCAGGTGATCGTTGATGAAGGCGTCGATCATCCCGGCCGGCCCGAACAGGCGGGCGAAATCGCGGACATTGACGTCCACGGCGCTTTCGGGGCTGAACGGATAGCGGTCGTTGAGCGCCGCCTGGCAGAATGGCAGGATGTCGGCGCGCCAGATGGCGTTAAGCTCCGAGGTGACCGCCTTCTGGGTCAGGCCGCTGGTGTCGCCGGCGATGCCGCCGAGCCAGTCGTCGACCGGATCGGGCAGGATCTGCGCTTGCCTGGCGACCGCTCCGGTCAGTTCGGCGAGGCCGCCCTGTTTCTTGATGGCGTCCTGAGGGTCGGGATTGGCCGTGACCGTCTGCAGTACGTTCGAAAGTGCGGTCAGCGCCACCACCGCGGCGTCGAGCGCCGGCGGCTGGCCGTCAACCTCGGCGATGGCGCCCTTGAGCGGCTTGAAGTGTTCGGCCACCAGATTGCCGGTAAGGTCCACCTCGTTGGCGGAGCCTGCGCGCGGCAGCAGTTTTGCCCCTGTCTTGGCCAGCTTGCCGAGCTTGCCGAGTTTGCTGAGCAGTTTCGAGCCGCCCTTGGCTGCTGCCTTGTTATCGGCCGGCGCTTCATCGGATCGGGTAAGCTCGGTCTCCTGAACGACCGCCGTAAGCAGGCGCTTCAGCGCGGAATCGGCACTCGAAAGGTCCTTGAGGTTCTCGCTGGCGACATTCAGGTCGGCCAATGGCGCGAGCCTGATATCGCGCAGGATGCTGTCCCATTGTGCGATGTAGTCTTCGTAATAGAGTTTTAGAATATCCTCCGACAGCGCCGAGACCGAGGTTTCGGAATTTTCCGAACAGCCTCCGGCGAAGACCGCGCGATCCAGCGCCGCCTGCGCGGCGACATCCTCGATCCGGTCGAGAATGGCATCGTGGAAGCCGGAATAGGTGAACGCCCCCGAAATGCCGACGCGCAGCGTCTTGTCGGAACGCCGTGCAAAAACCTTGGCGCCATTGGGACCGGCGAAATTCGCCGGGATCCATTCCTTGAGGCTGGCCACCGCCGGATCGGCCAGCAACTGTCTGTAGCCACGCGCCGGCAGCGAAATCGTGCAAACTGTTTTCAGCGCCTCGGCAACCAGCGCCTGATCCGGGGCGATGTAGCTGTCGTCGACCGCCATGCGACGGATCGCGGCAAGCTGGTGCTCTTCCGCGTCGGCGGTCGGAAAGGGTGCCGCCGGTGCGAATTCCGGCAAATCACTGACCCACCAGTTCTGGACAAAATCAGCGTCCATCTGCGACAGGCCCGTCATCATGCGATAGGTCTTTAGCGCCCCCAGCATGAAATCCGGATCGCGGATCTGCCGCCACATGGTCGCCTCGAGCAGAGCGACCATGTGCGGCTCGAGAACGTTGCGCAGAGCGTGGTCGTAAGTGTCGGCCTGCGCCCGCAGCAGTTCAGCCGAGGCCGATGGCCCCAGCAGATCCTGGGCACTGCTCGGCGGTGCCGTACGGGCATTTGCGACCTCGGCCATCGCGTTGAGCGCGCCATCGATGGCGGGCCGCTCCACCGATGCCGGGTTCGCGGCTGCCGCGGTCAGTGGCGCCTGCAGCGCTTCGAACTGGCTCGCCTGCGCTGTGATCGCATTGCGGTTGTCATAGTAGGACCAGGTGAACATCGCACCGGCCAACAAGGCCACGGCGGCACAGGCGGCGGCGGCGCCACGCCAGATCCAGGCGCGGCGGCGCTGCGCCAGCGCATCGAACGTTCCTAGGCCTGCTTCCCGGAAGATGACATCGGTCAGCAGATTCTTCAGGAAAAAGCTGCGTTTTTCAACGCGCGGCGCCGGCATGGCCCGCCGCGGTGGAAGACCGAAGGATGACGACAGCGCCGCGGTCAGCCGGTCGATAGGCGCCCCTTCCTGGGTCGCTGACGTCAGATAGAGGCCGCGCAGCCAGGCAGCTTCTTCGTACCGGCTTTCACCGAACATTGCCTCGATCAGCACCTGGATAGGTTCAGACAGGCTTGTGAGCTGGGCGGGAAATCTGAAGATCTCGGCGCGGGCAGCGAGTTTGTCCTCGTCCTCCAGGCGCGGCACCAGCCGCCGCTCGAGTTGCGTCGCAAGGGTGGCGATTTCCCGCTCTATTGTCTTTGCGTCGACACGCGCATCCAGCGCGAAGGTCGTGCCCCACACCTGCTCGCGCGAGGCCGTCGATAGCCCCCCGAAGAAAGCCTCGAAACCCTTGATCAGATCGGCCTTGGTCAGCATCAGATAGACTGGAAGGCGGATTTCGAGCCGGTCGTTGAGCTCGGCCAGGCGACGGCGGATCTTGCGGCCATGAGCCTTGATGGCTTCGTCGCCCTCTGAAAGCACGTCGATAGACAGCGCGACGATCACGCCGTTGAGGGCACGGCGGCCGCGGTGCTTCTTCAACAGGTCGAGGAAGCCCAGCCATTCAGCCGCATCGACGTCCGGCTGGCTCTCCTGCTGCACATAGCGGCCCGCCGTGTCGATCAGAACCGCGTTTTCGGAGAAAAACCAGTCGCAGTTGCGCGTGCCGCCAACCCCCTGCAGGTCGTCGGTGAGATCGATCGGAAAGTTCAGGCCGGACTGGCGCAAGGCAGTGGTCTTGCCGGTGGCCGGCGGCCCGACGATCACGTACCAGGGCATCTCGCGCAGGAACTTGCGTCCGCCGAGTTTGCGGCGCTTCAATTCGCCCAGAACCTCGGCGAACTTGGCACCGACGGCGGCGACGTTCTCTTCGCCGGGGCTAAGCGGTTTTTCCACCACAGGCGCAGCGATTTCGGCGACGAACATGCGGTTGGCTCGAATCGCCCGGCGCTGCGCGACGATCAGCCAGATCAGCCAGAAGATGACCAGCAGCGCAATGATGACGATGCGCACATTTTCCGAGGCGAAGGGTTCGTAAACGCCAACCCTGACGATCGGGCCGAACACCCAGATGACCAGAGAAAGCAGCGTGATGCCGATCAGCGTCCAGAGCCAGCGCGATGTCAGAACCGCCCAGAGGAAGCGCAGGATGAACATCTCACAGCCTCTTTTCGACCAGCACCTCGACGCGGCGGTTCAAGGCCCGTCCCGCGCGCGTGCTATCGTCGGCCACTGGATTGGTAGCTGCACGTCCTTCGAAGCGAATGCGGTCCTGCGGCACACCGTTCTGGACCAGCATGTCGGCAATCGTCGCTGCACGCGCTTCGGACAACCTCTGGTTGGTGGAAAGCGGATTGGACCGTTGCAAAGGAACACTGTCGGTATGGCCGACCACGGTGATATTTCCGATCAGTTCCTGATTGGCCAAGATCACTTTGGCGATCGAACCAATCAGCGGCTCGAAGCCTTCCGTCAGTGTCGGCCGCGACGACTGGAACAGTTCGGGGTTGGAGGCCTGAATGATCAGCCTGGCCAGCGAAACGCTCTCGGTGCCGCTTAGCGCGGCCCTGAGATTCGCCGGCGCTCCGGCCTGAAACTCCGGCACCAGCGCGAAATCCACGGCCTCCGGCGGCGGCGCTTCGACCTGAGGCGATGTGCGGCTGATATCGCCGCGCGTGGGTGGCGGCAGAGCACGAACGAGCGTAGAAAGCTCGACTGCCTGACTGCTCAGTCCCATCGACAGCCCGAGATAGATTGCCGTGGCGATAACCGCCGCACCGAGCGCCATTACCCAGATCGGAACGATGAAGCGCTGCGGCTCGTCGGATGCGATCACGCCTTTCCAGTTCGGCGACAGTGGCGCGCCGTCGGCGTCGGCATCGCGCAGGAAGCGCGCCGCAGCAACGCGAACGGCATTGAGCGAGCGGTCGCCCGACCGGCCGGGCACACGATATTTGCCGCGGAAGCCGAGCGCCAGGCAATGATATTGCAATTCCAGCAGTTCACGATCCCGGTTCGGGTGGCGCTCCAGTTCGTCGAGACGCGTGAAGAACTGCGTGCCGGCATCGACATCGCCTCGAAGCATCACCACAAGCGGCTGGCGCGGCCATGCGCTGGCACCGCCCCATGGCGTGTTCAAGGCCAGATCATCGAGCAACGCCGCCACCACCCAGGCTGCCTGGTCGGCGCGCTCCAGCGAGGATCCCGCCGACATTGCCGCGTCGCGTGCCCGAACCAGCTCTTCGAGCAACCGGGTGCGCATCGCCTCCGGGTTTTCCGGTGGCAGCGCGCTTTCAAGCTCCGGCGCGAACTCGAGCAAGGGCGCGAATGCGTTGACAAGGGTGTTGGGATGCGTACGCGACCGTTTCATTGGCGCGCCCGACAGGAGTGGCGTCATCGGTCGCGGCATCGGCGCGCCGGTCAGCCGTATGCGAGTGCGTTCGCGATCCTCCGACAGTCCGAAAGGATCATCCCGGCTCATGATCTCACCTGTTTACCGAATAGCAGTCCACCTGCGGCTCGCTCGGCAGCACACCCGACACGCCAATAACGAAGCCGGGGGCATCGAGCAGCGAGGCCCAGTGCTCGCTTTTCTGATCCAGTTCAAGGCACAGCCGATCGCCATCGTAGGGGATTTCGCGGGGCTGGGAATGAAGCGGTTTCAGTGGAATGCCGGGTAGACGGGATTTCCATAGACCCTCGAACTGATCGGCCGAACCGACAGTCGCCTGGTTGACGAAAATCTTACGCAAGGCATCTTCCGACAGCTCGGAACCGACCCGGATAACGATCCGGCTGGCCACCAGCAGCTTCGGGTTGTCGATGCGGATTTTCCAGACGTTGGTCGAATGCCGCATGACCGGCAGTGCGCGGGATTTAGGCTCGATGTAACGCAGGCTCAGGATGAGTGAGCGCAAGGCGTCCGCCAGCGCCGAATATGCGGGGCCGGGCGCCATGTGATCGTAGGCGGGCAACTCGCTCAGCCGTCGCGCGCTCGAGCCATAGGTCGCCATCGAACCGGCAAGACCGGCAAGCTCCAGGTAAAGCTCGGCCGGATGGAAAACATCCTGCGCCAGGATGTGCGCCAGTCGTGGACGCGCCGCATTGGCGAGATTGAGCATCAAGAGGTCTTCGACGCTACGCCCTGGCCCACCCATGACCATTTTGCCATGCGCCTCGGCGATTTGGTCGAGGCCGGTGACGACTTCCAAAAGCAACTGCCGGTACCAGGCCACTGCTCCGGTAACCAGTGTCGGCGGCAGGAACGTCTCATCCAGGGAGACGCCGCCATCGGCTCGAACCCCTTTGATGTCGGCTATGGGCAGGGCGGTGTAGCCACCAACCGATTTTCCGGGTGCAAGCAGCAGCGCCTGCGGACGTGCGATTTCGATTTCTTCAGGATCTGAACCGCCCTGGACGGCGTCGCGGACCGAAACGATCCGCCCATGATAGCGCGCGCCGGTGGATGCGGCGTGTGCCGGATCGAAGCCGACACCGCCAGCAGGCTCGAGCGGCAGCGCGACCAGCACCGGTCCGGCGCCAGTGTCGGCGGTGACCGGCAGCGGTCGTGGCGCGTCCATCATGTCTGGGATGGAGAAGGGGGTTCCATCCGGAAAGATGCCCCGTGCCGACAGGATCGAGACCTGGCCGGCATCGAGCATTGCCTGGTCCAGCGTCAGCTGCTGAAAGCCGAATGTATGGAGCTGCCCGGCCTGCAACGCGCCGCGCACGGTCGCTTCGAAAAAACGATCCTGCTGCTGAAAATGCTGGGTCCGGAGAAACAGGCCTTCGGACCACAGCACTCTGTTTGCATCGCTCATGCCGCTACTTCCTGCATCGAGCACCCCTTGCCCTGGCCGCTAGGCGGAAATGCCGCCGCTGCCAAGCGTGACGTTGACGGTAACTGTTGATCCCGACGACACCGATTTGGTTGTACGCCAGGTCCGGCCGCCGGGCTCGCGAACGAGGGCAACGAAGCCCAGCGCAGCCGCGTCCGGCTCTACGGTGATGGTTTTAGATGCGGTTTTTCCCGGCCCGACGGAGATCTGGTCGGATCCAATGAGATCGCCTGCGAGTGCGGAGCCGGCATCCCCCTGCAGCGCGAAATAATCGGCCGAGTTGAATTTACCGGTGCTGCGCAGCCGCATCACGAGGACCGTCACGGGCCGGTCGCCGCCACCTGGTCCCGGGTTCATGCCGGCCGCGCCGGTCAGGTTGACGGTGACCGCGGATGGTTTTGGCGGACCGCTCTGACAAGCCGCAAGCAGCCCGGTTGCGCCCAGGGCAACGATAAATTCGCGTCGATCGATCATTTTTCACTCCTCCTCGTATGCATCCCGAAAATCCGCGCCAATTTCACCAAGAAAGCTCGTCTCCGCGCTCTGGGCGATTTCACGATGGCGTTTCTGGTAGAGTTCCCACAGCTTGGCGCCCCGCCCGCCTGAAAGCAGGGTGCCGATCGCGGAATTCGATTTCAGCTCTTCCTCGATCGCCGCCGGGTCAAAACGGTCAATCATTCGCCGCAAGGCGGACTGCACGCCTCGCCAGGCGCGCACGTGATGTTGCGCGAGATCGCGGACCGCATCCGCGATTGCCGCTTCGCCGGCCAGAAATCCGGGGCTGCGCTCCGCTATGATGGTCACAATGGCGTCGTCGACCGTCGGCAGAAACTTGAGCGGATTGACTTCAGAGGCCCCAACCACCGTCTGGGCGACGCGAGCGTTTCCTTTTTCCTCGGCCCGCTTGCGCAGCAGCTGCATCAGGCCTTCCATCATCAGCCGATACTCGCGACCGAACTTCTCCATTTCCGCGACGCTGTCGCGTCCGGGAAACTCGGCTTCCTCGATGCCCATGCCCCGCAGGAACGCGCTGCGAAGGGCCGTGTTCGCCGGTTGCGCCGCTGCCGGGGAGGGGGCGGGCCTAGGGGCAACGCCAGCCCGTGGCGGAGAAGGGATAGCTGCCGCAGGGCCAGGCAAATCCCAGGGATTGGCCGGCTGCGGCTCTCCGGCGCTATGTTTGCGTTGGCCGGCCGGGCCGGCGCCGTTTCTCAAATCGGGCGTCGCGGCCGGCCCGAAACCAAAATCGTCGTCGAATTCGAATGATTTTCCTGGAGCGGACTCGGTTGCCCCGTTGCGGGAAGGCACGGGATCGAGGCTGAATGGGTCCGAGGAGCCTGGCGCACCACGTGGTTCGGGATAGGCAGCGCCGTTCGGTGCCGGCGTTGCTACCGGGTCGAGGCTAAACGGGTCGTCGAAGGCAGGCGAACTGCGTTGGTTGGCACGCTCGAACGCTCCTGGAACTGGCTGCTCGAAAGGGCTCGGCAAATCGGCAGGACGTGGTCCCCGCGGCTCTTCTTCGACCGTGGCTGAAAAGAAGTCATCGCGGCCGATGCTTACCGGCGCTCGCGATGCCGGCCGCGATCGTTCCGCGAACGATTGGCTGGCTTCCGGTGCTTGAGCGGCCGGCGTCTGCAGATCGACGCACACGACGTAATCGCCCAGCCTCAGCCGCATCCCGTTTTGAAGACGGACCGACGTGCCAGCGCCAAGCGGGCTGTCGGAGTCGTTTATGAACAAGCCGCTGCTCGACGTGTCGGTAACGAAATATCCGTCCCGCCCGCCAGTGATCTTGCAATGGGCGCGCGAAACGAACATGTCGGGATCGTCGATCTGCCAGCCCGCGTCGGCGCTGCGGCCGATCACCAACTCACCCTCGTCCAGCCGGGTCTGTCTTACCGCCTGGGTACGTGGTCCTTGCTCCAGCGTCAGCAGCAGGCTCATGCCGCGACCCCCGCCAATTCCGGCCGCCATCCGACAATTGTCCGCAGCCGCATATCGTCAGCATCGCCCCTTTCAGCAGGCCGCGCAAGCCAGGTGGTTCGGCCGAGCTGTACCGCTCCGATGCGGGGCTGCGGCACGGCTTCACGCGCGAGCACGATCCGCAGATCGACGTCGAGCGATTCCCCAACCATGTCGCGAACGGCCTGTTTGAACATTTTCAGACGTTGACCGCCCGGCAGGAACGTTTTGAACTCCTCATACCCGAGCGGGCCGACGCGGAGTTCGATCCTGCTTTGGCGGCTGAAAACGCGCGGGCCGATCGTCGCCCCGCGACCGAGCGCAGCGTAGGCTTTGCCAAGGCCAGTCTGAAGCGTGGCCGGTATGGTCATCCAGGTGGCAACGAACTCCTTGATCTGCACCGGCACCTTGAACGCTTCCGCCAGGAACAGCGTCAGCCGCTCCGGGCCGTCGACCTGGCCGGCGAGCGATGCTGCCTGGCGAAGCTTCACGGCGTCGAGATCGGGATTGTGGGTGCCGGGCAGTCCGATTCCCGCCATGGCTTCAAGCATGGCCCTTACCCGGCCGCCGACCGCACGTTCGACCTGTACCGCCGGATGCGCATCCGCCCAGGCCCGATAGTACAGGGCGATCATGCGGTGCTGGAGAATATTGACGAAGTCCACGAACGTCGTGTCGCTGGTCTGCCGTGCGTCAGCGCCGGTGAACCAGCGCTGCGACAGACGATCGAGTACCCAGCGTGTCAAATGAAGCGGCATGGGGCCTTCCGGTCCCATCAGCCCGAGATTCGCGATCGTGACCCGGGCCGGCGTCTTGTCCTTCGCTTCGCGGAATTCAACCACGTCCTTGGCGGAAAAGCTCAGACGCACGTGCTGCCCGAGCCTTGCCGGCTCGCGATCCGCGTGGCCGGAATAGCCGAACAGCCCACCCCTGCGTTCGAGCCGGCGCAAAAGCTCGAAAAAGTCGAACGTATCAGACAGCCCCTCGACCCGGTTCAGGTCGAGTTCGCCTAGATCAGGTGGCGATTGCCGGGCGTCATCGGCCATGGCACATCCTCCTGCTTCTGCAGCAGCCGCGTGCGGGTCCGCACAAAGCCGTTTATTCCTGCGTGGCGGGCAAACAGCCGCGCAAGCAAGGCTGAAAGCAGCAATGTGCTTTGCCCTGCCAGGACCGACTGGTCCACATGCAATGTCACTTCCGTGCCCCTTCCGAAGCACATCGGCCCATCGATCTGCAGCCGTTCGATGACGGACCGCGAGTCAATACGAACGATCGAGTGCACATTGCGTGCGAGGCTCGGATCTCCCCGGTCGGCATAAAGATCGAGCAGCGCATGCAGCGGATCGACACCACGACCTTCCTTGGCAAGGCTGAGAAAGTTGAGCGCCAGCTGCGCCACGAGCCGCCAGGCGAGATTGTCGGCTCGGGATTCGCCTTCGGCGCCCGCGGGCAGGGCGGCCGGGATAGCCGGCTGGGGCGGACGCAGCGCACCGAGAAGCCGGACCGTTTCGACCGGATCGCCTGTCTCCAGCGTCAAGGTAGGGTTGTCGTCGAGGATCGGCAGATCGCGGTTGGTGCAAAGCGCCATGATGTCGACACGCTTCAGCGGTCGGTTCGCCGGGCTTCCGACCGGCCGTGAAATCGATAGAAAAACGTCGTCTCCAGTGTATGAGGTGCGGGTCAACCCGTCGCGCCGTTCATCTTCGGTGGCCCGGCGAGGGCGCCGTTCGGTGGAAAAGACCCAGCCATTGTTGCGATTTTGCCCCAGGCTGAAGAGCTCCGGAATTTCGGCGTCGGTGCCCTCGGAATCGGCGTCCTCGACGCGGGTCACCCGATAGATTTCGAAGTCCCGCGCCCGCGTGCGGTCGGCATGCAGCACTTGCCGCGTTCTGCGGGGATCAAGCTCGATGACGTTGCAGTCACGCTCGAAGAGGTTGATGATCGGCGTCGCAAAAAGTTCGAAATCCGCCGGCGTCACATCGGCAAGTTCGGGTGCTGGACGCCGGAACATGAAGATGATTTCGATCCCGGCGTCGCATCTGCGCACGACCGGTTGCAGTCCTGAAACCCGCACGTAGTGAAAGCGCTCGGGCATCATGAAATATTCACGCAGCAGACGGTACCCTTCGAATGTCGGCCGGGTACGAGGCATCAACGCCTCGTCGTCGCTGATGCCGACCATTTCGGGTGCCGGCAACGGCGATAGGGGGTTGGCCTTGCCTTCGGCTCGTGCACCAACGGCCGAGCAGACGCCGAAAATTGCGTCAAACAGCAATGGCGCTTTGGTGCGCCCAGCAAAATAGAAATCGAGCCGGTCAAGCGCCAGTTCGTCGAGCTTGCCTTTTCCGGCCCGACCAAGCGTGATACGCAGCGCCGCCTCGCCGCCTACGCCGCCGATCGGTGTTATGCCGGCCGCTGCCAACCCGCTGCGATCCTGGAAATAACTAACCGACTTGATGGTTATCGGCCACAGCGTCATTTCCTGCGCTGTGGTGAAGGTGCAGCGCGTCGACAGGCCGGGTTGCAGACCGGACACCAGCCGCGTGTTCCGCCTGACGACATGGCCGGCAACCATCGACTGGACCTGCTGTCCGGGTTTCAGCACTGCCATCGCCGTTGCCGGCGCCGGCGTAACCAGATCGGGATAAAGGACATCCAGGACGCTGCGTGAAAACCTCGAGCGCTCGGCATCGACTTTCAACCGGGTGCGCGCAGCGAGAAAGGCGACGCCGTCAAGCAGCCGCTCCACATACGGATCCGGGCAGGGGACCGTATCGAGCGAGAGATTGCGCGCCACCGCCGGATGCATGTCGGCAAATTCTGCCGCGAGTCCGCGAATATGGGACAGTTCCTCCTCGTAATATTCTACGAAGACGCGATCCATCTCAGCTTTCCCTAAATTCGGTCCGGGCCAAGCCGTTATCGAGATTGATTGTGGTGCGCAGGCGCATGCGTTCCGGCGTCGGCGTCATGATCAGCACAGCGTCTATCTCGATCTTCAGCCCCACGGTTCTGTCGCCAAGGGTCACCGTAACCTTTGTTGCGCCCTCCTTGAGACGTGGCTCGAACGTGGCGAGAATGGAACGGATCTCGCGCGCCAGGGTTTCGCGATCAAAGTCGCGGGAGGATCGGCCTGAAAACGAAGGCACGCCATAGTTGACCACACTTCGGCGAACCTCCGGAAAATCGGCAAGCGATGGTGGGTTGTCGGCGGCCTGCTCGTTCTCGAGATCGGAAAGAAGGGGAACAGCCTCGAAGCGCTCGGTGTTGAACAGCGCCTCGATGTCGCGTCGCACGGCCTCCCTGAGCACGCGGGCCGACACTACCACGCCGCGGCTTTCGATCTCCGCACGGTGTTGGGTTTGAAAGATCAGGCGGTGCAGACGCCGCTTCTGATCGGATGTGAGCTCGGCGTCGGCGTCGATGATCCGCGTGGTACTTGCGACGAGGATGTCCAGCCGGTCCGCGCCAAGCTCGTCGAGCAAGACCTGGCGCAGCCCGTCTATTTCCGAGGTCACGCCCGGCAGATCATTGACGAGGCGGTCCCAAAAAGAGGGCTGGACCGCTTCGCGTTTCGCTCGCGAACTGCCGGTAACCTGCAGCTTGTCCGCGCCGGGCCGCCGGGCCTCACTTGCCGACATAGACATCCATTTCGATTTCGTCGTCCTTGTCATAGACGAACTTAATCTTCTTGTAGGCGAAGCTGACCTCCTCCTGGATCAGGTCTTCCTCGTCCTCGGCCTGCGACATGTCGTATTCCATGATCGAGGCGTCGGTCAGGGTGACGACCAGGTAGTCGCTGGTCTCGCCATCTATGGTCCGGCGTGCGGAGAACACCACTTCGTCCAGCGCCTTGTTGTCGAACAGCGCCTTTTTCAGATAGGGCGAGGACTTGTCATAGTGCTTGGTGAACTTGATCATGCCGAGGGACACACGACCGCGGCGTGAGAGCGAATTCGGATCGTATGGCGCGACAATCTTGTAATCGACCCCATGGACTTCGATTTCATCTTCGTGGCCGTCTCGAACGCTTGGCCCTTTGATGTCCGGAACCTTTAGAAAGCCGTCGATCTTCACTGATGTTGGCATTGTCTTTCTCCAGCGCTTTCAAACAAAACAGATGATGTTGCTGCAAATTAAGACTTTACGGACGGTAGTTCCGACACCAGCCGGAGCGACGCGTTGATGCCCTCCAGCTGGTAATGCGGGCGCAGATAGAAGCGAGCATTGTAGTAGCCCGGCCTCCCCTCCACGCTGTCCACCTGGACCTCCGCGGCAGCGAGCGGGCGCTTGGCGCGCGCCTTGTCGTCGGCAAAGGCCGGGTTGGCCAACACGTATCGGTTGATCCACTCGGTCAACCAGATCTGCATGTCCGACCGCTCCTTGAACGACCCTATCTTGTCGCGCGCAATGGCCTTGAGGTAATGCGCAAAGCGCGAAACCGGGAAAAGATAGGGCAGGTTGGCGCTTAGCCGCTCGTTTGACTGTGCGTCGGGATCGACCAGCCGCCCGGCACGTGTCTCGTCGTCTTGCAACGAATGCGCGCCGATGAACGCCGCGAGATCCGTGTTCTTCCGGTGCAGGATGGGCATCAGGCCGAGCTTGGCGAGTTCCGCCTCGCGCCGGTCGTCGATGGCGACCTCCGTCGGGCATTTCATCGCGATCGATCCGTCATCGGTCGGGAAGCTGTGCACCGGCAGGTTGAGCACCGTGCCGCCGTTCTCGACGCCGCGGATCTGTGTGCCCCAGCCGTAGAGCTTGTGGCTGCGGTTGATGTTGACGCCCATCGGGAAGGCGGCATTCATCCAGACATATTTGTTGTGATCGCCCTCCACCTCCTCCTCGAAGGTGAAGCCCTTCACCGGAACGGTGTCGGTGCCGTAGGGCAGCCGGGCCAGCACGCGCGGCATGGTGAGGCCGATATAGCGCGCGTCCTCGCTCTCGCGCAGCGATTGCCACGAGGCATAGGCCGGGTTCGATACGATCATCTGCAGGTCCTGCGGGTTCGGCAGTTCCTGCCAGCTGTCCATGCGGAACAGGCGCGGCGAAGCGGCGGCAATGAACGGCGTATGCGCGGAGGCGCAGACACCCGACATATTGCGCAGCAGGCCGACGTCGCGCGGATGGTTCGAGAATTCGTAGGCGCCGACCAGGCAGCCGATCGGCTCGCCGCCCAGCATCGAATACTCGTCCGTGTAGACCTTCTTGAAGATCGGGCTTTGATCCCACATCTGGCCTTCATAGTCTTCCAGCGTGTCGGCGAGCTGCTCTTTGGAAATGTTCATCACCCGGATCTTCAGTTTCTGATCCGTTTCGGTGTTGTTGACGAGATACCACAGGCCGCGCCATGTACCTTCCATTTCGCGCACTTCCGGCGCGTGCAGGATCTCGTTGACCTGCGTCGTCAGCATCTTGTCGATGCCTGCGATCAGCGACTTGATCGACTTGATCGCGTTGGACGAGATGGTCGTGGTGTCGGAACGGGACTGCGCCGCCAGCGCGAGATTGCGGACGAGTTGCTGCAGCTTCTCGCTGTCGTCCTTCTTGACCTTGAAATCCTTCTCGAGGAGCCCGCTGAATTCTCCGAGGTCGATGGCTTCCGCCTCGGCGGTGACGGCTGCGGTCTTTTGCTGTTCGGCCATGACTTACTCCTCAACCTTATCGTCGTCGGATAATGCCTGGTTGGCGATCTTGCCGAGCAGCGGCTCGTTGTTCAGAAGTTGCGCGATGCGCTTTTCGGCGTCGACACGGCCATCCATGAAGCCAAGCAGTTCCTCGAGCTGACGACGCATCTTGAGGATTTCGGCCAATTGCGGAACCTGCTCGGCAATCTTGTCCGGGGCGAAATCGCCCATCTTGGTGAAGGTGAGATCAAGGGCCAGTTCCTCGTCGCGCTCGGCACCCTCTGCCTGCGGCAGCGTGTTCTTCACCCGGGCTTTGACGCGCGGTCCGAGCGCCTCCATGAAACGGGGGAAGCGGTTCGCGTCGGTCTCGACAAAGGAGCGGTCCAGTACCGACTTCATCGCTTCCCTGGTCTGTGAAGCGCCGGAAAGGTCGGCCATCACGCCCATGACGAACGGCAATTCGATCGTCGTCGGGCTGCCGTAGGTTTCCACGTCATAGGCGATCTGCACGCGCGGTGCGCGATTCCGTTCGATGACCTTCGCTTTGCTTTCGGCTGCCATGGCTCGTTACCTTTCATCCTTCTGGGCCGTCTTCTTGGCATCGGGAACGCCGGCAAGAAGCCGGAATTCCTTCAGTCCCGACGGGGCGAGATCTTCCATCAGTTCAACAAAATCCATATGCACCATCCGGCGCACGCGGCGGGCGAGGTGCGGGATCGGGCTCGACGGTTCGGTGCGGTCGTAGAAGGCGACGACGAGGTCGAGGCATTTCACGACGTCGTCGCGTGAGGAAATCCGATCAGGGAGCCCGGTGCTCGGTTCCACGTAACCTGCCATACTTGCCATAGGATCGGCTCCGTGACCGTTTCGAGCAGGCATTTCGGGATCTGCTGTCGTGGGGGCCGGCTTCGCCGCGCCGTTCGTCGCAGCCTCGATTACCGAATTCCGTTCGAGGGTCGACAGCAGCCGCTGCAGAAACCGTTTTAATTCCGGGACAGCGGCGCCGCCGCCCTCAAGACGAGTGTTGAGAGCCGTTTCGACCGCATCAAGAGCCGTGATCGCCGCTTGAGCATCGGCGATGAGCGACATCATCTCCGCATTGGCTTGATCGGCCTGCGCCTTGCATCCACTATGCACCCGGTTCAGAAGTTGACCGTGCGCGCTGACCAGCGCTGCCTTTTCGGCTGCATTCAATCCTGAAGCCGCTTCCAGAAGCATGACACGTTCGTCGAGCGCGCCTTGTTCCAGATCGCGCCCGCTGATCGCTCCGATCGTGCGCGGTGCGAAGAACGTCATTTGCCGCAAATTGGCTAACAGCCCGTCTTGGCCATTCTGGAGGTCGAGCAGTGCGTTGATACGACGCAAGGCGGCGTCGCGTGGTGCAGCATTGGGCCGCAGGGCCGGATGCATGGCCTCCCAATGCTGATCGAAGGTCCGCGCAATAAGGGTCAGACCATGCGCGAGCCCGGCGAGCCCCTGCTCATTGGCCAGCGCACGTGTGACAATGACAAGCAGGCGCAGATCCCGGCCGTGTGCACGCAACTCCTCTGCCTTGTCGAGGACGGCAGGCCAGTCGACCGGAATGGTGCTTTGCGACGAGGGCTTGTTATGCCCGTCATGGACGACCTTGACCTGGGGTTCCGTGAGACGTTCCAGCTCATGAAAGGCTGGATCGTTGCGCAAATCCTCCCCTGACGGATTTTCACCGTCCAGCGGATTCAGCCAGAGTGCGAGATCAATCACACCAACCCCCAGCGAGCGGCTCTTTCGGCCGTGCGTGCCCACGTTATCACACTGCGACACTTTACCACAATTTAGTTGCTGCTCAATCATAATGGGAGCTCGCAAGCCGGGTCCTGAGCTCGAAATCGGTGGCGCAGTTATCGAACCGTTTATCTGGATGCATCGCAAAGAAGTGGGCATTCCATAGCTGTTTGTAGCCGATGGCGTGGGCTGTTGCTGGGACGGAAGAAGTCCACCGAATCGAACACCCACTCGCCCCGTCGATAACGCGCTTTGTCAAGTTGCTGCTTATGTGGCAGGTTATTGACTGGCAGATCGCAGGAGCAAGTTCGATGGAACAGCGCCGGTCGTCGCAGAGCGTCAAACGCAAGGAGCTGGTCGCTAAACTCAATCCTGTCTGCTTGCGCGCCTTTAAGGCTGCGGCCGACGCCGCCAAACTGCGCGGCAATCCCTACATCGAACTCGTTCACTTCGTCGAACAACTGGTGCTTTCCGAGCGCTCGGATTTGCAACTGATACTGGCCGACGCCGGAGTGGATCTGAGCCGGCTATCGGCCGACATGCCCCGCGCCGTCGACAAGCTGCCTTATGGCGCCACCTCGATTAAGGAATTTTCCGATCATATCTTTCACGCCATCCAGGAAGCCTGGACTCTGGCGACGCTTGAGTTCCGCGTAGAGGAGGTCCGCAGCGCCCATATCATCCTGGCCTGCCGGAAGACGCCAGTGCTGGACGGCCTGCTATCGCAAATCAGCGGCGAGTTCGACAAGATCGATGCCGACGCGGTCATCGCGCGCTTCGCCGAGGTGACGGGGGGATCGCTCGAGGCCGGGTCCCCCGCGGCAGCTCCCGCCGCCGAAACACCGCGGCGGGCTCAGGGCGGGGATTCGGCGCTGGCGAAGTATGCGACCGACCTGACCCAGCGCGCCCGCGACGGCAAGATCGATCCGGTCGTCGGGCGCGATCCCGAGATCAGGCAGATCGTCGATATCCTGATGCGACGCCGGCAAAACAACCCGATCCTGACGGGCGAGGCCGGGGTCGGCAAAACCGCGGTCGTCGAGGGTTTTGCGTTGCGCATCGCCGAGGGCGACGTGCCACCGACGCTGCAGGGCGTCAGCGTGCGCATGCTCGATGTCGGCCTGATGCAAGCGGGCGCAAGCGTAAAGGGCGAATTCGAAAAACGGCTGAAGGCGGTCATTGACGAGGTCCAATCCTCCGAAACGCGGGTCATCCTCTTCATTGACGAAGCTCACACATTGATCGGCGCCGGCGGCGCCGCAGGAACGGGCGATGCGGCCAATTTGCTGAAGCCGGCGCTAGCACGCGGTGAGCTTCGCACGATCGCGGCAACGACCTGGGCCGAATACAAGCAGCACATCGAGAAAGATCCGGCACTCACCCGCCGCTTCCAGGTCGTCAAGATAGATGAGCCGTCGGAAGCGGTGGCCGTTCTCATGCTGCGCGGTGTCGCCGATAAGCTCGAGCAGCACCACAAGGTGCAGATCCTCGATGAGGCGATCGAGGCGGCGGTCAGCCTGTCCCACCGCTATATCCCGGCGCGGCAACTGCCCGACAAGGCCGTGAGCCTTCTCGACACCGCCTGCGCCCGTGTCGCCATTTCGCAGCATGCCACCCCGGCCGAGGTCGAGGACATTATGCGCCGCCGCCAGGCGTTGGAGGTCGAGCGCGCCATCATCGGCCGCGAGGCAGCGATCGGCATCGGCGTGGCCGACCGGCAGGCTCGGGTCGAAACCGGCCTTGCCGAGACCGAACTCACGCTTGCTGCCGCGCAGGAGCGTTGGGATCGGGAAAAGGCGCTGGTAGGCGAGATACTCGAATTGCGCGCCAGGCTGCGCGGCGAGGGTGTGCCGCTCGATGCCGTGGAGCCTCCGGAGGCGGTCGCCGAAACCGCAGGCGCCGATGTACCTGAGACCAAAGCGCCGGAAACCGATGCGGACGCAACGGCCACTGCCGATCCTTCTCCACCCGATCCGGCTGCCGATCTCGCGCGGCTGCGGGAGCTGATGGCCGAACTCGCAGAAGCGCAAGGCGAGACGCCGCTGATCCTGCCTTCCGTCGACCGCAACGCCGTGGCTGCCGTGGTGCAGGACTGGACTGGCATCCCCACTGGCCGGATGCTGTCGAGCCAGACCGAAAAGGCGCTGCGGCTCGCCGCCACTCTGTCCGAACGCGTGGTCGGTCAGGATCACGCCATGGAAATGATTGCCAAGCGCGTGCAGACCAGCCGGGCCGGGCTCGGCGCGCCCGAAAAACCAGTGGGGGTTTTTCTGCTCTGCGGTCCCTCCGGGGTAGGCAAGACCGAAACCGCGCTGGCCCTGGCCGAGACGCTCTATGGAGGCGAGCAGAACCTCATTTCGATCAATATGTCGGAGTTCCAGGAGGCGCATACGGTCTCTACCTTGAAGGGCGCGCCACCCGGATATGTCGGCTACGGCAAGGGCGGCATCCTGACCGAGGCGGTCCGGCGCAAGCCTTATTCGGTGATCCTGCTTGATGAGGTCGAGAAGGCGCATCCCGACGTTCACGAGATCTTCTTCCAGGTCTTCGACAAGGGAATGATGGACGACAGTGAAGGCCGGCGGATCGATTTCAAAAACACGCTGATCCTGCTCACCTCGAACGTTGGCTCCGAGGTCATCATGGACCGGACCAGCAGCGGCACCATACGGGCGGGGCTCGACGATCTCGACACGGCATTGCGCGCCCCGCTGTTGAAGGTTTTCCCCGCGGCCTTCCTTGGCCGGGTGGTAACCATCCCTTACTACCCGCTCTCGGACACGATGATCGAAGCGATCACCCGCCATCAGTTCGCCAAGATCGCCCGCCGGCTGCGCTTAAGCAACGATGCCGAGCTGGTGATCGGTGACGGTGTCATGGATCTGGTCAAGGCTCGCTGCACCGAGATCGAATCCGGCGGGCGGATGATCGACGCCATTCTGACAAACACGCTTCTGCCGGAATTGAGCCGCGGCGTGCTGAACCGGTCGCTCGAGGGCGAAAAGATGACGAAGGTGACTGTCGGAGCCTCCGAAGGAGGTTTCACCTATTCCTTCGAATAGCTCAGGAGCAATTCTGTCGCTCTAGCCCCAGCGTTTCGGTCGGAGAAACAGCTTTGTTACCGGCCACCCCGGGAACTAATCGTCAGCCTATCAATTGACGCAGAGAAGCTGCTTGGAGCAGATGAATGGGCATTTTTTCCGATCTCGACAAAAAGCTGACGGACAATCTTTACGCGCACGGTAACGACCTCATCGATCCTGCTGCGGATCTTCCCGAGAGGATCGAGGAGCGGGTCGAACTCTTGATGCCGTTCGTTCAGCCCGAGGCTCGTGAGTTGGTCCGGTCGCAAATCCTTGGCCTCATTCACGAGTACAGGAATGAGGATCCAGCGCCCTCGAACTAGGCGAGGATCGCGTTAATTGCGAACCTAGCAGGTCCTGTTCGGAATGGAGTACCGTCGTCATCCGTCTTGGTCTATTGCATGGGGCGCAGGCTGTGTCCCGTCGCTGGTCCGGCCGGTCTGGTCGACCCATAGCCAAACGATGAAGAGTACCGCCACTACGATCACGCCCAAGGCGATAAGACGAGGCATGGGCATTTTCCTTTCCGTGCCGAGCAACCGGTCAAGATTTCGGCTTGCCGTTAGCTCCGGGAATTGGCGTCGCCCGTGCAGGATCGGAGCCGGCTCCAGCGGTCGGGTCGGGAACGACCGGACCACGTTCTGTTTCGGAACCCTCTGCCTCGATCTCTTGCACGGCCTGATCCCAATGTTCGCGCTCCCGCCCTTGCGGCCGGCCTTCTCGCTCCCAGATTTCATGGGCTCGCCGCCTGATACGCTCTTCCCTGTCCATGATAGACCTCCTGGTGCTGTCCTAATCCCGCGATCGATGGTTTGTTCCGCGCTGCCGGACAGTAGAATGAACAATATGCCTCCAGCACCCGAGATCGGAATCCCATGAGAGTCCTTGTTGTTGGCGCCACCGGCCTGATCGGCGCTTCGGTCTGCGCCCGCATCGTTTCCGAAGGACATGAGGTGGTCGGCGTCGTCCGTACCCCTCGGGCAAATGAGGCCCGCAATTGCCAGACATTGGTGCTGGACGTGGCGACCGCGCTCCGCCCTGAAGATTGGTTGCCGCATCTGGCCGGCATCGATGCCATCGTGAACTGTGCCGGCGTTTTGCAGGACAGCCCTCGCGAAAAAACGGGGCAAGTTCATGGCGATGCGGCGGCGGCTCTTTTTCTCGCCTGCGCGCGGGCCGGCGTTGCCAAGGTGATCCACTTCTCGGCAATGGGTGTGGATCGGGCACAGCCGTCGTCATTCTCGGCGACGAAATATGCCGGCGATCAGGCCCTGATGGCACTTGATCTGGACTGGATAATCCTTCGCCCGTCCGTGGTGCTTGGCCGGCCTGTGTTTGGGGCCAGTGCATTGTTTCGCGGTTTGGCCTCGCTGCCGATCCTGCCGTCAATGCCCGATACCGGCAGGCTACAGGTCGTGCAGCTCGAGGATGTGGTCTCGACGGTCCTCTTCTTTCTCAATCCCGGCAGTCCGTCCCGTATCGCGCTGGAACTTGCAGGTCCCCAACAGCTGAGCATGGACGAGATTGTCGGCACTTTCCGCAGCTGGCTCGGCTGGGCTCCAGCGGCCAGATTTGTCTTGCCGGGATGGGTTGCGCGGCTTGTCTACCGCCTCGGCGATCTTGCCGCGATGCTCGGCTGGCGGCCTCCAATGCGCACAAACGCCGCCAGGGAGATCACACGAGGGGCGCTCGGAGATCCCTCGGACTGGATTTCCTTGACCGGCATACAGCCACAGAGCTTGGCGCAATTCCTCGCGCTCAATCCGGCAACGGTACAGGAAAAATGGTTTGCCGGGCTTTATATCGCCAAGCCTGCGATTTTCGTCGTCCTGCCCTTCTTCTGGATCATGACGGGGATTGTGTCGCTGACCACTGGCTTCGGCAACGGCATCAGCCTCATGCAAAGCACAGGGGCTGGTATGTTGTCGGTGCCAACCGTGGTCGCCGGCGCTCTCGCCGACATCGTCGTCGGCGCACTCATAGCCTGGCGGCCAACGGCGCGAAAAGGCCTCTACGCTGGTATTGCGCTCTCGCTGTTCTATCTGATCGTGGGCACTTTCCTGCGCCCGGACCTGTGGAACGAACCGCTTGGGCCATTCCTGAAGGTCTTGCCGATCATCGTCCTTCATTTTGTTGCCCTGGCGATCCTGGAGGAGCGCTGATGCTCTATTTCGTGCTGAAGTACCTGCATGTCATCGGAGCCAGCGTGCTGCTTGGCACCGGCGCCGGCATCGCCTTCTTCATGCTTCTCGCCCACAGGACCGGCAACACGGCAACGATTGCGGCAGTGGCGCGCATTGTGGTGATCGCCGATTTTCTCTTCACGGCGACCGCCGTCGTGGCGCAGCCGATAACCGGCGTCGCGCTCGCCTGGCTGGCGGGTTACTCGCTCTCCGAAGGCTGGATCGTGCTTTCCATCGCGCTCTACATCCTCACCGGTGTGTTCTGGCTGCCGGTGGTATGGATGCAGATGGAGATGCGCAATCTGGCGTCCGAAGCCGCCAAAGCAGGGGACCCGCTGCCGGCCCGGTATATCAGGCTTTTCTGGCTGTGGTTCGCCTTTGGCTTTCCCGCCTTTGCTGCCGTTCTCGGGATTTTCTGGCTGATGATCGCGCGACCGACGATCGAGTGGTAACGCCTTGCCGCGGCACATGTCGCGCAGCTTTCGATTTCCGCGCTGGAACTTCTATCCCATGAGTCCGTTCGGCGCGGATGGATCAATCCGTGCGAAAACGCCGACATTCAGCCTCATCCGTGACTGACGCGGATGTTCTCATCGTTGGCGGCGGACCTGCCGGACTGGCGGCCGCGATCTATCTCGGCAGGTTCCGCCATCGGGTCCTCGTGGTGGACGCGAATGAGGCGCGCGCCATGCTGATTGGGGAAAGCCGCAACTGTCCGGGATTTCCGGAAGGGATCAGCGGCGCCGATCTTCTGCGCCGGCTTCGTGCGCAGGCCGACAAATACGGAGCGACACTGGTGCAGGGTCAGGTGTCGTCGATCGAGCCGACCGTGGGCGGGTTTGGCGCCGAGACAAACACAGGGCGGATCGTCGCCCGCAAGATATTCCTGGCGACGGGTATCGTCGACCTTGTGCCTGCAATTCCGGGTCTGCGCGAGGCCATCGCCGGAGGCAGCGTACGCCTATGCCCGGTTTGCGACGGCTACGAGGTGATCGATCACCGGATCGCTGTCATCGGAGAGGAGGCGAAGGCACTGCGAGAGGCCATGTTCCTCAAGCAGTATACGCAGCACGTCACAATGCTCGCTCGCTACCTTCCCGATTTTTCCGTCAGCACACGGCGTGTGGCGATGGAAGAACACATTGCCATTTGCGATGCGTTCGAAAGGTTTGTTCCTGCCGACAGCGGCTACGACGCCCTCCTCGAGGATGGCGAGGTGCGCCATTTTGACGTCATCTATCCGGCGATGGGATGCCAAGTGCGTTCCGAACTCGCGCTGGCAATGGGCGTCAAATGCTGCGACGACGGCTACGTCGTCGTCGACAAGCATCAGCGGACCTCGGTCGAGGGGGTGTATGCCATCGGCGACCTCGTCAAGGCCCTGAACCAGATCGCAGTGGCTTTCGGCCAGGCTGCGATAGCCGCGACCGATGCTCACAATGATTTTGCCCTCGGGTACGAATAAAGGGGCACAGATGTATGGTAGGCGGATTATAGGTCGAACGGGATGGCGCCAGCTAGTGTCATGTTGCTGGGTTCCCCAGCCCTTCCACCAGCGTGCTCAATGCCGCATCCAAGGGGGCCGATCCCACCTTCTCGGGCACCAGGAGCCCATCGATCGCAAGCATGGTCATGCCGTGGATGAGCCCCCAGCCGGCTGCCGCCTGACCTTCTATAGGCCGCTTGCGAATGCTCCCCGCGGCCTGGCCGCGTCGGAGGATTTCGAGGAGAATATCGAATACCGCCAGCGCCCGCTCATTGAGATGCATTCCCACCGCTTTCCCCTCGTCCGCGCTAAACATCAGGCGGTAGAGAGCGGGGTTGTCCGTTCCGAACGCGACGTAGGCACGAGCTATCGGAGCAATTTCGTCGCGCAGGGTTTTGGCCGCCTTTGGCGTCGCAGCCGCTAGGGACGCGCGCAACCGGTCGAACCCAATCATGGCGATCTCCGCAAGCAGCGCCGCCTTATCGGGGAAGTGCTTGTAGGGTGCCGCGTGGCTTACGCCAGCCCGGCGGGCGACTTCCCGCAGCGTGAACTGCCAGCCTTTCTCCTCCCGAAGCATATCCAACGCCGTCTCGATAACCGCACGACGGAGATCACCGTGGTGATAGGGGCGGTTGGGTGCATCCTGCATGGTACCTCAAAGTTTCTTGTGAATACATTGTTGACAGTGGCTACTTAAGGGGCTATGTCGAGGGCGTAAGTTTCTCCTGTCTACATCGGAGCGGACCATGAACGCAATCGCAAAAATTACCGACGCTGATCGGCTGGGCAGTCTCCTCGCGGCCCAGCGCGCTGCCTTCCTGCATGACGGAGCGCCTTCGCTGGCGCAGCGACGCGCTGATCTGGCGAAGTTCAGGGCCTCGATAATCGGGCACCGCAAAACGATCGAAGATGCCATCAATGCCGATTTCGGGCATCGCTCGAGGCACGAAACGGCGATCATGGAGGTTGCAGCGGTCGCCGAGGGCACGAAGTATCTGATCCGCAATCTCCGCAAATTCATGGCGCCGACCCGCCGCCACGTTGCTCTGCACATGCGGATCGGCAACGCCCGCATCGAATATCAGCCGCTTGGCGTCGTCGGCGTGATGTCGCCGTGGAACTATCCGGTGAACCTCGCGCTAATGCCGGTCGTAACGGCCATCGCCGCCGGAAACCGGGTGATGCTGAAACCTTCGGAGTTTACACCCGTCACCAATTCGCTGCTCGCGAAGATGCTGGCCGAGGTCTTCCCCGAGGACCAGTTCGCGATCGTGACCGGCGATGCGGCCGCAGGGGCGGCATTCTCTGCCTTGCCGTTCGACCATCTCGTCTTCACGGGCAGCACCGCGGTGGGCCGGTCGGTGATGAGGGCCGCTAGCGATAACCTTGTACCGGTCACCCTTGAACTGGGCGGCAAATCACCGGTCATCGTCGCCAAAGGCCACTCCCTCGACCGGGCGGCGGCGTCCATTGCTTTCGGTAAGCTGCTCAACGCCGGTCAAACGTGCATCGCCCCCGATTATGCACTCGTCCACGAAAACGACGTCGACTCGTTTGTCGGAACGTATGGGCGGAAAGTGACGTCCTTCTATGCGGACGGGCCGACGAGTGAACACTATACTTCCATCATCAACGAGCGGCACCACGCCCGGCTTCAGGGCCTGATCGAGGATGCTAGTGCCAAGGGAGCGCGGATCATCGAGGTCGGCAATCGGCCCGGTGAGGCGTCTATGCGCGCCAACACGCTGCCGCCAACCGTCGTCCTCGGCGTCACAGAAGACATGCGCATCGCTCATGAGGAGATCTTCGGCCCGATCCTGCCGATTTTTCCCTACCGCGACATCGAAGAAGCGATCGCCTATGTGAACGTCCGGCCCCGGCCGCTCGCGCTCTACTATTTCGGAGCCGATGATGAAGACCGACGCATGGTGCTGAGCCGAACAACCTCAGGCAACGTCACTATCAACGGGACGATCATGCACATCGCCCAGGATGACTTGCCCTTCGGTGGCGTCGGGGCCAGCGGCATGGGCGCTTACCACGGCGTCGAGGGTTTCCGTACCCTCAGCCATGCCAAGGGGATCTATGAGCAGGGCCGTTGGAACCTATCAAACCTTCTGCGCGCGCCCTTCAAACAGCCGATCGATACCATCCTCAACATGATGCTCCGGTGATCGGCATGCCGTCATCAAATCCAGCTCAGGAGTATCAGCACATGACCACTGACACGTCGTTGCCGCTACGCGGCTCCTGCGAATGCGGGGCCTGCTCGTTCGAGGTGCATACTTCGCCAAAGGGCAGATTCCGGTGCCACTGCCTGATCTGCCAGGCGTTCAACGGCAAACCGTTCGCGGATGTGGTCGCCGTTCGTGGCAGGGATGTCGTGCTGAAAAACGCCGGCAACATCTCATTCAAGAAATACCGCCCGCCGCCGAACTTCAATCGCGGGGTCTGCCGGACCTGCGGCAAGCCGGTTGTGGAGGTTGCCGGCTTCGGGCCGTTCAAAGTGATGTTCATCCCGGCCAGCAATTTCGAGCCCGAGGCCCGGCTGCCGCCGGTTCGGATCGACATGTTCTATCACCGTCGCGTGCTGGACATGCCCGATAGCGTGCCCAAATACAGCGGCTATCTCGCGAGCGAGTTGGCGGTCGGGAAAATGATTATGAGTGGCGTGTGAAGCGCCGAGTCGATTTATTTGGGTGCCATCCACGTGATGGCCTCGGCGCTGTTCGGCATCTACCTGCTGTCCTGCGGCATCATCGGCTTGATCTTCGGCAAGATCGGCTAGGTTCATCACGGCGTTCACCGAACTGGGCTATGCTTTTGGGCGTGACATGGCAGCGCGGGGATCCGGCCAGATCCTTACGGAAGTTCACGGGGGATGGCTCACGTACATCTGTGCCCGTTTCATGTTCGAGGGCCGATAAGCGCTGGAAACGTGCCTCGCTAGCGCAGCATGGCCGCTATCACGAAAACCGCGGCCGCTACGAGAACGACTGCGGCGATCACCAACACCGGCCAACTCCTGCGAGGCTGAAGATCAGGCTCGCTTTCTACCGGCCGCATTGCATCGGCGAAGCTGGCTTCATTCGTGAACTCTGGCTGTCGACGAGAACGAGCCTCGGCGACAGGATTTGGCACATCTGCCGCTTCGGCGTCGGTCTCTTCAGGTGCGGCGGCAGGGTCGAACCCCGGGGTTTTATCCTGCGTCGCCCCGGCCTGGATATCGCCTCTCGCCTTAGCAGGCGTCTGATCTGGTTGTGCGGCCATCACGGGTCTCCCTGGCAACCAAACTTCGATCTGCCTCAGCGGTTCCAGTCTGCGCCCGATTTGTTGAACTCACACCTGATTTGCTGAACACATTTGGCGGTGATCCTGGCCTCTCCGGAACGGAGGACGCTTTTGACAGTTGTGTTGGATCATTGCCTGGTGAGTTGGCCATGCCGTCTGCCCTCGAACAACTGGCTCAATCCGTGAAAGAGCGACGAGCGATCTTGTTCGTTGGGGCGGGAGTATCGATGAGCGTCGGCCTGCCATCCTGGGAGAAGCTCATCGAACATATGGTGGATGAACTCGGCCTCGACCGCGACACGGTCGACACGCCTGAATCCAGCTACCAGGCGCTTGCCGAATATTGCCGGCTAAAGCATGGCAGTCTCGGCCGCTTGCGCAGCTGGATGGATCGCGAATGGAGCGTCTCGCGGGACAAAGTGAAGGGTTCGGCGATCCACAAGCTGATCGTGGCGCTCGATTTCCCGATCATCTACACCACCAATTATGATCGGAATCTTGAGGTGGCGTTCGAAATCCACGACCGCCCGTTCGTAAAAGTGGCCAATGCCAAGGACATCGCCAAGGCGAGCGACGAGGTGACCCAGATCATCAAATACCACGGCGATTTCGACGACGACGCATCGCTGGTTCTGGCGGAGTCCGAGTATTTCGAGCGGCTGTCGTTCGATTCCCCGCTGGATGTAAAATTTCGCGCTGACGCGCTGGGGCGCACTATCCTGTTCATCGGTTACAGCATGTCGGATATGAACATCCGTCTGTTGCTGTATCGGCTCTGGGAAACCTGGCGCCGATCTGGTTATGAGAAGAGCCGTCCGAAATCGTTCGTCTTCATGCCGCAACCGAGCGTCGTCCAGGAAGCCGTTCTCGGACGCTGGGGCATCGACATGCTGACCGAGGAGGCCGATCGGCCGGAGGATGCCCTGGTGGCATTCCTGAGCAAGCTCAAGGACGGGATAGACCAGATTTAGCGTATGCGCGGGCAATTCTGAAAGGCGATGTGATGCACCGCGCTTGAAGCCGAATGGTTGACGGCAAGTTCGGAATGCTCACTCTATTCGGCCCGGCCGGGAACATTGTCGATCGCTGCGGCGTTCATAGCCGGGAAGGGACGCTGTTTGCGGAGGCCTATGATGGGCCACTTCGATATGATCGATCTCATTTCTGTCATCGACGCCTGCACGACCGGCCGCGCCGCAGGGCGATTGGTGTCGATGGCCAAAGCCGTGGAAGAGTTGCGGGTGCTGACCGGTGATTTCATCTCGCCGGACGAAACCGTGGCCAATGCCCTGTCGCCGGTGGCGCTAGGGCGCGGCTGCGCGGTCCTGTTCGACGAGCAGCCGGGCGCCGACATCCTGCACACGCCATGGCAAGAGGCCTGACTGGCGAGACGCCTGAGCGTTGCCGCGCCAGCGGGCGCGGCATCCGTTTGACGGCACGGTGCCGCGCGCGTCGCATATGGCGTCCGTCTGGAGCGCTAGCGGCGGTTGGAACCGTCGCAGGAATGTTTAACCGCCATGCATGAGGCAATCGGAGAGACGCTATGACTGAAAACGAGACCCGTTATGAACATGGCGCAACCAAGTACCCGGCCAAGAAAGATGCGGACGCGTCGGATCAATTCTCCCAGGAGGCGGCCGGCAACAAGAAACCTGCCGGCGGGATGGGCCTGACACGGTCAAGGGACGAGGTGGAGGACAAAACCCATCAGTCCGAAGGGAAAAATCCGCCCGGACAGTCCACCCCCAGTGCCTCGACAGAAAAGACGTCCGGCGCCGGGCCATCGATCGCCGAGCGTTCCAAGGATGCCAAGGCTCCGAAGAGCGGCCGCCAGCCAGGCGCCTACGTCAAGGACTGACCGGCCAGGGAACCTGCAGTCAGCCCATCATCGTCTTCAGCGGCTCCTGAGCGAGGTTCGCCTCGATCTCCTTGCGGCCCGGCGTTTGCCGCAGCGCTGTGCGCATGTTCTTGCGATATTCGTCCGGCATGCGCGGCGGTAGCATAGGTTCATACGCGTCGACGACCGCCTCTATGATCACCGGACCTTCCGCGGCAAAGGCGGCGTCAAGAACCCCATCGACGTCCTCAGGTCGCGTGACGCTGTAGCCGATGCCTCCCATAGCTTCGGCGGCCATGGCGAAATCGATCGGCTGGAGTTCGCAGGCGAATTGCGGGTTGCCGAGGAACATCATTTGCTCCCAGGCGATCTGGTTGAGCATGTTGTTCTTGATCACCAGAAGCTTGAGCGGAATCTTGTAACGCACGGCGGTGGAAAATTCGCCAAGCTGCATCGCCAGTCCGCCATCGCCCACCACCGCGAAAACCGGCCGGCCCGGGAAGGCAATCCCGCCGGCAATCGCATATGGCAGCCCGCAGGCCATCGATGCCAGCGAGCCGGAGACGGCGAAATCCTGTCCAGCCTTGATATCGATATGACGGGCGGCAAGTTCTGTATTCTGACCGGAATCGGTAGTGAGGATGGCGTTGGCCGGCATTCGGTCGCCGAATGCCCTGACGACGCGCTGCGGCTTGAGCGGCACGTCGTCCCTGCTTTCCGCCTCGGCCATCATCTTGCGCCAGCGCTGCATACTTTGCTGCGCGTTCTCGAGAAATGATCTGTCCTGCTTTGGCCTCAGTCTTTCACTGAGCAATTGCAAGGTGATGGCCGCATCGCCGACAAGACCGGCCTCGACGGGACTGCGAAGGCCGATGCGCTGCGCGTTGCGGTCGATTTGCACGCCGCGCGCCTTGCCGGGCTTGGGGTAGTACTCGATGTAGGGGAAGGTCGAGCCGACGATCAGCAGCGCCTCACATTCCTCCATGATCTCCTGCGAGGCCAGCGTGCCCAATATTCCTATTCCGCCCATGATGTGCGGGTGATCGTCCGGCAGGACGGCTTTGCCGAGCAAGGCCTTGGCAACAGGCGCGGCGAGAAGCTCCGCCGTTCTCTCGAGTTCGGCCTTCGCATGCAGCGCGCCGCGCCCGGCGAGTATCGCCACCTTTGAGGCCGTGTTGAGGATGTCCGCTGCAAGAGCGAGCTGGGCTTCGTCGGGTCGCTTGTCCCCTTCGAACCACCGTTCGGGCGTATGTTTTGGAAGGTTGCGGAGCGAGCGCTTTGCCGACGTCTGCTCCTGCACGTCGCTGGCTATCGAGAGATGGGAAACGCCGCGTCCCGCAAGCGCGGAACGACAGGCGAGGCCGGCAACGTTTTCCATATGCGCTGCGTCGGTCACCTGAGTGTTGAAGATGGCGACGTCGTTGAAGACGCGGGTGAGATCGACATCCTGCTGCGTGAACGTCTCGATCAGGTCGTGGAATTGCATGCCGGTTATGGCAAGGACGGGCGCCTGGTCGAGCTTTGCATCGTAGAGACCGGTGAGCAGGTGCGTGCCTCCTGGCCCAGAGGTGGCGAGGCAGACACCGAGCTTGCCGGTCCACTTGGCATAGGCTGTCGCCATGAAAGCCGCGGATTCCTCGTGCCGCACCTGTACGAAGCGGATCTTGTCCTGCCTTGTGCGCAGCGCCTCCATAATGCCGTTTATGCCGTCCCCCGGCAGGCCGAAGATCACGCGCACGTCCCAGGCGATCAATGTGTCGACAAGGATCTCGGCAGTGTTGGGCATGGTTGCCTCCTGTGTTTGGTATGCTTTTGTCCTGGGCCTGCGGCTTTACGCTCTCGCTGCGGCGTCGGGCGTCAGACGTGGATATTGGCGATCAGTGCCGAACGACGGAGATGTCTTGTTGTTCCATCGGAACGACAGCCGTTGCGAGCCGGGCAGCTGAAGCGGATCGGAAGTTGCCCGGCGAGACCAAGTCGCGCCGTCAACGGCTACTCGCAGACTGTGAGGGATGGCGCCGAAACAAAAAACCCGCCTGGCGGCGGGTCGCTGGCGCAAATCAGCACCATGGCCAAATTACTAGCATAACTGCCGTCACAAAGCAACGAACCGCGAGCTCGCAACGCAGGCAATCGCTTCGGTTTTGGCCCGTTCCTCATCTTATCCTTGGCCGAGTGCACGTTCTCTGCTTGCGCCTGTCGAGCGTCGTCCGCAGCGAACATCGTGCCATTTCACAGAACCCAGGAACGGTTATGGCGCCTTCTCGGTTGTGAGGGAAAGGAGATGGTCCATGTTTGAGAACAGCATGTGGTTGCTCGTCGTTGCAGGCGGGCCCCTGATACTGGCAATCCTGCTCGCCTACGCACTCGTCACGCGACGCCGCCGCGGTCCCGCAGAACGTAGGGAGAGCAAGCAGGCGACCGAGCGCTTGTACCGCGAGGAGGAAGACTGACGGACCATGGCAGGTGCGGATAAGCAACTGGAGCCGATATGCAATGGACAGTTTTATTTGACCGCCATTTCGGAACGATCCCGTCACCCTGCCATTATCGCCATAAGGACAGGCTCGGATTATGACGGCCTCCGATTGGTCCGCTTCGGCAAAGACCGTGGCGCCTGTAATCACCAGGAAAGCGACGATTGCCGCCAGCGATCTGGGCATCAAAACGAACGCAAGGCACTTTGGAGGAACCAATGGCTGGACGCAGAACCCATGAGCAGCAATTGCGCATCATTGAAAAGCGGGAGAACACGAAGGGCGCCGACAAGGATTTCGACGCAGAGGCGGATCTGAAGCGATCGCCAGAAGAACGTGAAGCGTTGCGCAAGGGATCGGAAATCAGGCCCGACACACCCGATCTTGTCGATCCTGACGACCGCAACATCCTTCGCGGAAGAAATCAGGAGAGCGTTCATCACAAGAACCGCCCCGACGACTGAGTCCCGAGGACTGACCCCCGACGGCTAGCCACTGCGTCGTCTCACACGAATTGGAGAAAGCCCATGGCAAAAGGTAGCAAGAAGCACATCGGAGTGGGTTCGCAGGGGAAGGGTTCTGGTACAGGTGCCATGACCACGGCCCCCAAGGATAAGATCGAGGAAAACCAAGTCCTGTCCAACCGGGACAAGGCCCAGCACACAAAGGAACGCGGTCTGGATTCCAAGCAGGTCGCGACTGAGCAGCGCCAGGATCACGCTGCCAATCGTTTGCGGGACTGACGGCTGATCCGCCGTGTGGCGCGGTCGTCTGCCCTCCAGGGGAGGGCACGGTAACCGTGCGGTTCAGGCCCATTCGCCACTGAAAAGCGGCTCTAGCGGATGGCGAGATTTGGCCATTTTGAGTTCGCGCAGCATCTCTGAATGGCGCTCGTCCTCCTTCTCGACGTCGAGCTCGACATTGTATGCCTTTTCCGGATCGGTTCGCGCGCCGACAAGTATGAATTCGGCGCCCTGCACGTCGAGCAGCGTTATGTCCTCGCGAGCGAATCTGCGGCCGCGGAATTCCCGCTGAAGCCTGTCTGGATAGTCCGGCTCCTGAGCCTGTCCCAATCCAAAACCGGGAGGGCTCGGCTTTTCGGGATTCTTCACCGAAAGCGCGAAGCTTGCCTGCGGTGCGATCTTGAAGGCGCGTTGCACCTCGGATGGTCGCTCTGGAAGCTC
This sequence comes from Mesorhizobium sp. M6A.T.Cr.TU.017.01.1.1, assembly GCF_004023115.1. Classification (NCBI taxonomy): domain Bacteria; kingdom Pseudomonadati; phylum Pseudomonadota; class Alphaproteobacteria; order Hyphomicrobiales; family Phyllobacteriaceae; genus Mesorhizobium; species Mesorhizobium sp. M6A.T.Cr.TU.017.01.1.1. Next base: position 41,481 of record NZ_RZTA01000017.1, on the reverse strand, counting down.
GAGTGCGTAGCTGAGATGCAATTGTCCATTGAGCAGCGCGACAAGATAACGGCCTTCGCCCGCCGGGCGTGCTGCGGGCAGGCGCTGGCGGCCGCGCGTCTTGGTGTCATACCTCTCTTCGCGAAGGTCCTTTTCCAACGCGGCGGCGGAACCTGCAATCGCGCCGACGAAACCCCAGTTACGCTCGTGCTCATGCGCATCGGGCAGCCGCTTGCGCCCGACAACGAGAAGCCGCGCCTTCGTCGCGTGCTCCGGCCGCAGCACGACGAAGAAGCGCTGCACGTCGGAAAGACTTTCTGGATCGGTTTGGCCCACCCTGGGCCGGTAGAGAAAGAAAATATCGCCGCGCTCGACGATCTCCATCTGTTGTCGGTCCTTGCTGGCCATGGCGTGCTCCTTCGGCTGGTGGCGATGAGCTAGGGCTGGCGTCGCAGAAATGCGGCTAAACAAACGGTTAGAGCGGGATGCCCGGTCCAGCTAAGGCATCCCGCTCTAACCGGCTGATCGCATTGACGATTTCCTCTCGAACTGCTCTGCCTGCTGCAGCAGCCGGACCACCTCCACGTCCGTGGTCTGCGCGAAATCCTCATAGTACTGGCTCACGGCGCCGAACGGCTCGGGCGTGGCGAGACAGACCACTTCGTCGACATCGGCATTTATCAGATCCAGCGTGTCCTGGGGTGCTACCGGAACGGCCAAGACAACATGCGCGGCGCGATCCTTCCTTAGCGCCTTGAGCGCCACTCGGACCGTTCCTCCGGTCGCTATGCCGTCATCGACAACGATGACTGTCCGGCCCAGCACCGAAGCCGCGGGCCTGCTGCCGAGATAGAGCTTTCTGCGGCGCTCGATTTCAAGCAGTTGCCGTTGTTTCTCCGCCTCGACGTATTCGTCTGACGGCTGGATCAGAGCCATCGCCTCCTCGTTGAGGACGAGCTGCGGATTCTCCCCGTCGACGACCGCGCCGATGCCATATTCGGAATGGCCCGGCGCGCCGATCTTGCGCACAAGCAGCACGTCGAGCCGGGCACGGAGTGCCTTCGCCACTTCGAAGCCAACCGGCACTCCGCCGCGCGGCAGCGCCAGCACCAGCGGATCGCTTGCCGCAAACCCGGTCAAAGCGGCGGCAAGCTGGCGCCCCGCATCCGTTCGATCCCTGAATTTTGGCGCGTCGAAGATCATTGTCTTCACCTTTCCAAGGACGGGACCTGGGATCAGTGCAGAGCTCGTGTCTAGATGTTCGCGGTCTGCTGCGTCTTGTCGAAAACATCCGGGCCGGTTGCACTCATCATCCTCGCCCAAAATTCACCTTGCTGGCGAAACGGCGATCGGAGGCAATTGTTTCGTCTCACCTTGGTAAAAATTGCCGCGGCCGTCGTGAAGCCGCGTCTATCGGGCCCTTTGCATCTGCGGGATTTCGGCAACTTGTCGAAATCGGCCATTCTCCACCACATGGAGCGCCGTGACGGCGGCCAGGTTGTCGCCTTTTTTGTCCCACTGCACGGGATCGCCATACGCAATGCCTTTGAAGCGTAGCTTTCGCATCGCAGTCAGAACGTCGCGCCGGCTCGGATTTCCTTTGGATTCAGCGATCGCGTTTTTGATTGCGGCGATCAGCACGCGGGCTGAATCGTAGGAATTCACGGCATAGTTGCCGATCGGTCCAAACCGCGCGGCATAGCGCGCGGCGAAATCGCTTGAACCAGCGACCCTACCCACTTCGGGCGTGGCGGACAGCACGAGAACGCCTTCACCCAATGTCGCCGTTTCGCCCGCAGGCTCAAGGAAATTCACCGCGTCCCAACAGCCGTCACCGCTCGCAAAAAGCTGATGGAGACCCGCGCGCCGCATCGCTCGCAGAATGAAAGCACCCTCGAAACTCCCGCCGTAGAACAACAGATCGAAATCGGCCCGCAGGGATGCGACCAGCGGGTCAAAATCGCGACTGCCTTCGCGAACCGTTCGCCGCTCGGCGATGCGGCCTCCGAGCGACAGAAATGCCCGCGAAAAAGCGATGCCCATGCTGTGGCCGTACATGGTTTCGGTTTCGGCCAGGACGGCGCGGCGCTTGCCCAAGACGTCGTAGAGATGACGGGCAATGGCTGCTCCGGTCTGGTCGTCCCGGTTGGTGAAGCGAAAGACATTCGGAAGAGAGCGCTCGGTGAGCGCCGTGTCGGAAGCGATCGGCGTGATCATCGGGAGGTCGTGGGCGGCATAGATCTCCGCCGCAGCGATGGTGACATTGCTGTTGTAGTGGCCAACGACGCCAAGCAGATCCGACCGGTTGCAAAAGTCGTCCGCGACTTGCCGTCCGGTCTCGACCTTTCCCTGATCGTCCGCACCCTCAACCATGATGGGAAGGCCTGCAATGCCACCGTCCGCGTTCTGCTCCTCGACCGCGAGCTCGATCGCCTGCTTCATCTCGGCGCCAAGCGCTGCGGCATTTCCCGACAATGGAGCGCCGATTGCGATCCGGATCGCTTCCGACATTGAAATGGTCCTTGCTGAGGCCGAGCTGTTTGTCTGTTCCGAACTGCGCTTGCGCTCATCGGTTCCGTCTCGAGCCGGAAAAATGATGGATTCTTGCTGGCGAGTCTTGGGCGCGCGAAAAAAACGCTGCTGGAACAATCGATCGCCCTGGCGCGTTCGACTGTTTTACACCTGCCCCGGGGGTCCTTGATGGCGCCACGTCCTTTTTGGAAAGGCTATCTGAAGCTTTCGCTGGTGACCTGTCCGGTCGCGATGACGCCCGCAACCACCGAGAGCGAAAAGGTCCGGTTCCACACGCTCAATCGCAAGAGCGGGCATCGGGTCGTCAGCCAATATGTCGACGCCGTTAGCGGCAAGCCCGTTGCTGAAGACGACGAGGTGAAGGGGTATCAGCGCGGTGAGGACGAATACGTGCTGCTCGAGGACGATGAGATCGACGCGGTCGGGCTGGAGAGCACGCGCACCATCGACATCGATATGTTCGTCACTGCCGACAGCATCGGCTGGATTTGGTACGACAAGCCCCATTATCTCACTCCTGACGACCCGGTCGGAGAGGAGGCATTCTCGGTCATTCGCGACGCCATGCAGTCGACAGGGACAGTCGGAATATCGCGACTGGTCATGTATCGCCGCGAGCGCGCCGTCATGCTTGAACCACGAGGCAAGGGCATCGTGCTGTGGACACTGCGCTATGGCGACGAGGTTCGCGATCCCGAGGACTATTTTGGCAAGATCAGCGAAGCCAAACCCGACTCGAAAATGATGGATTTGGTCTCGACCCTGATCGATGAGCGAACCAAGCAGTGGGATCCCGCCATGACCGGAGATCCCGTCCAGGCGCGGCTGCTGGAGATCATTGCCTCGAAGAAGAAGGGCAAGAAGCGTCCGGCCAAGGCCAAGGCCGAGCAACCGCCCAGCAACGTGATCAACATCATGGATGCGCTGCGCAAGAGCATCGGCTCGGAGGGCGGAAAGCGAAAATAGTGCCTGGGAGCAGGCTTGGTCGGGGGGGACAAAGGCAGCACAATGAAGGTCATCCCCCGCGACGGCGGCTTCCCCCTGCCGCTCGACACGCCTCCGATGGAAGCCAAGGCGGCTGATGCGATTCCCGAAGGAGACGGATGGCAATACGAGCGCAAATGGGACGGTTTTCGCTGCCTGGCGTTCCGGCAGGATGATGCGGTGGAGTTGCGCGCAAAGTCAGGCAAGCCGCTCGGACGCTATTTTCCCGAACTAGTCGCGACATTGAAGGAACTGCCGTCGCGCCGTTTTGTCGTCGACGGTGAAATCGTCATCTCGGTCGACGGCAAGCCATCGTTCGACGCCCTCCAGATGCGGCTTCATCCCGCCGAGAGCAGGATCCGCAAGCTGTCTGCGGAAACCCCGGCGCACATCGTCCTGTTCGATATGCTCTGCGACGAGCACGGAACCGTCTGGTTGGCGCGCACCCTGAAAAAACGGCGAGCGATCCTTGAGGCTTTCGTCGCTTCGGCAAACCGCAGGAACATCGTGCTTTCGCACTGTACGCGCGATGTGAAAGAAGCCCGCTCCTGGCTAGGGGCTGCCGGACATGGGGCGACAGACGGCGTGGTCGCCAAGCGGCTGGACGGTCCGTACCAACCGGGGGTGCGCGCGATGGTGAAGGTAAAGCGGTTGCGGTCGGCCGATTGCGTGGTCGGCGGCTTTCGTTATCTCAGCAACAGCCGGCAGGTCGGCTCTCTGCTGCTGGGTCTGTACAACGAGGCCGGCAAGCTCGATCACGTCGGCTTCACCTCGACCATCGCCAAGGACGACAGGGCCGAACTTACCCGCAAACTCGAAGCCATGCGCGAGCCACCCGGCTTCACCGGAAAGGCGCCGGGCGGGCCGAGCCGCTGGAGCACCGAGCGCAGCGGCGAATGGGAGCCGGTCCGGCCCGAATTGGTGGTCGAAGTACGCTTCGATCATGTCACCGGCGACCGTTTCCGGCACGGCACCAAGTTCCTGCGCTGGCGGCCGGACAAGGCTCCGGAGCAATGCACGTTTGAGCAGATCGCCTGAGTCCCTGCGGCGCGTGCTCTCCGTATACGGTTTTCAAGCCGCTTTCTTGCGCCGGCTTCCCGGTTCTTCGATCGGCGCTGCTGCTGCTCGAAAATCCTGCCAGGGATCCGACGACAGCGAGGCAAGCCGGGTTGGTGTGTTCTCGACCGTAAAATAGGCCGGTCCGATGCCGGGGCCGAGTTCGTCCCAGGCAAGCGGCATCGACACCGACGCACCCGGTCGTGCTCTTGTCGAATAGGGGGCGACTGCGGTCGCACCGCGCTGGTTGCGCAGATAGTCGACGAGAATTTTTCCGCGTCGTTTGGACTTGGTGATGGTCGAGACGTAACGGCCTGGGCTGTCGGACGCCATGGAGTCGGCAATCGCCTTGGTGAAGGCCTTTACGACAGGCCATTGCGCTTTCGGCTTCACTGGCGCCACGACGTGAAGGCCCTTGCCGCCGGAGGTCTTGATGAAGGGGACAAGCCCTGCATCCTTCAGCCGGTCGCGCGTCTCGACGGCGGCTTCGATCACCGCCTCCCAGCTCACGCCCTCGCCAGGATCGAGGTCCATGATGATCGTGTCTGGACGCTCCCAATCGCTCACCAACGAGCCCCAGGGGTGGATCTCCAGCGCCGCCGACTGGACAAGGCCGATCAGCCCATCGAGATCATTGATGCTGATCAGCCGCTCGTCGGGCGGGTCCTTGGGATCGTGGACCAGCACGATGTTGGGATTGAGACCCTTCCAGGCATGCTTCTGGAAGAACTGCTCGCCCGAAATGCCGCTTGGGCATCGCACCAGCGCTAACGCCCGGCCGACGATGTAGGGCGATGCATGGCGCCAGACTTCGGCATAATAGTCGGCGAGACCTTCCTTGGTCACGCCCTGGTCAGGCCAATAGAGGCGGTCGGGATGGGTGAGCTTGACGGTCCGGCGCTGAGGTTTGGGTGCTGCCTTGTTCGTCTTCGGCGTTTCGCGGATGATCTCCTTCGCCGGTTTGTCTTCTCGCAATCCGCGGAACGAGGCGTGGCGCAGATTGCCGTCGGCGGTCCAGGCCCGGAACTCGACTTCGGCGACGAGTTCAGGCCTGACATAGCGGGCTTGCCGAGCCTCCTCGGCGCTCAGCCGCTCATCGAACGGGCTTGACGGAATGCGTATCCGCTCGAGCTTCTTGAACAGGTCCTGTGCGACTGCTGCCGTGTAGCCGGTGCCGACGCGTCCGACATGATGAAGCTTACCATCGTCATAGACACCCAGGACGAGCGAGCCGATCGCATTGCGCGAGGTTGTCGAGGGGACGTAGCCGGCCACGACAAATTCCTGTCGCGCCGAGCATTTCGATTTCACCCAGTTCTTGCTGCGGCCCGCGCGGTAAGGCGCATCGCGAAGCTTGGAGACAACACCTTCCAGGCTCAGCCGGCAGGCGTGTCGCAGGACCAGCGTGCCATCCTCCTCAAAATGTCCGCTGTAGCTGATGATGCCGTTATCACTACCAATGACCTTTTCCAGCAATTGCTTGCGCGTGATCAACGCAACGTCGCGCAGATCGTACCCGTCGAGATGAAGCAGGTCGAAGACGTAGAAGCGAAAGCGATCGCTGCGGCCCTCGCTGAGGTCGGCTTGCAACGCGGAAAAATCCGACGCGCCGGCGGATGTCTCGACCACGAGTTCACCATCGATCAGCGCCGTCCCGACAGGTATATCGGCCAGCGCCGAAATGACCGCCTTTCCGAACTTCTTCGTCCAGTCGAGACCGCTGCGCGTCAACAGTTTGACGCGCCCGGCTTCGATCCGTGCCTGCAGCCGGTAGCCGTCGAATTTGATTTCGTGCAGCCAGCGTTCTCCGGACGGCGCGGACGAAACGAGGGTCGCCAGCGTCGGCTCGACGAAATCGGGAAGCGCTGCCTTCTTGGCACCCTTGATCTTTGACGGCTCCGGAACGCCAACGGTGGCGGGCTGCTCTTCCGGGGAAGCGGCCCTCGTGCGGCCGCGGTGCTTGCCAATGCGCCCCGTCTTCGACGACCAGCCGGGCGCTTCTCCGGCGACATCCTCGATCTTGCGGCCGGTGGCGACGGATTCCGGCCGCTCGTCCAGAATGTCAGGATCGCCTTCCGTGCGCGCGGCGTCATCGTCGCCCTTGATCAGCAGCCAGTTCTCGCGCTTCTCCCGCGGCTTTCCGGCCATCCGCACAAGATGCCAGCGGCCGCCAAGCTTCTCCCCGTGAAGTTCGAAATCGAGATGGCCTTTTGCATAGCCGCGATGCGCGTCGCCGATCGTCGTCCAGGTGCCTCTGTCCCACAGGATGACGGTGCCGCCGCCATATTCGCCCTTCGGGATGGTGCCTTCGAAACCGCCATATTCCAAGGGATGATCCTCGACATGAACGGCAAGGCGCTTCTCGCCGGGGATCAGGCTCGGCCCTTTGGTGACGGCCCAGCTCTTCAGGACGCCGTCCATTTCCAAACGGAAATCATAGTGGAGCCGCGTCGCATCATGCTTCTGTATGACGAAGCTGTTCCCCGTCCTCGGCGCCTTGCGGCCCTGCGGCTCCGGGGTGACGGAAAAATCGCGCTTCTTGCGGTAGGTCTCGAGCGCCATCGGTCAGCCGGCCTTCCGACGCGGCGCTGTCTGCTTCGGCTTCGCGTGACGAGCCGGCTTTGATTTTGCCGCGGGTTTTCTGGTCGAGGGCGGCTTGCCGCCACCGCCGGCACTCTGGCGCAGCGCGTCCATAAGATCGACGACCTTTTCCCGCTTGGGCTGCTTCGGAACTGCGATCTTCTTGCCTTCGAGCTTTGCCTTCACAAGCTCGGCCAGCGCTGCCTCATAACGGTCGTCGAATTTGGTCGGATCGAATTTGCCCTTCTTGGTCTTGATGATGTGTTCGGCCAGTTCGAGCATCTCACCCGTGATCTTCATGTCGGGCACGTTGTCGAAGGCCTCCTCTGCCGAGCGCACCTCGTAGTCGAAATTCAGCGTCGTTGCGACCAGCCCTTCGTCATAGGCCCGGATGAGCAAGGTCCGGACGCGCCGGAACAGGACGGTCTGGGCGATCGCGGCGACTTTCTTCCTGCGCATGCCTTCGCGGATCAGCCCAAATGCTTCTTCCGCGTGTTTGTCCGGCGGGGCCAGATAATACGGCTTGTCGAAATACACGTCGTCGACATCGGAACAGCCGATGAAGGCCGAGACGGACAACGTTTTGTCGCTCTCGGGGACGGCGGCTGCGACCTCATCGGGTTCGAGCACGACGTAGTCACCCGCGCTGATCTCATAGCCTTTGACCTGATCGTCCTTCTCGACGGATTTGCCGCTATCGCTGTCGACGAACGCGCGATGCACCCTATGTCCCGTGGCGCGGTTTACCGTGTGGAAGGCGATCCGTTCTGAAGTCGAGGCAGCCGTATAGAGCGCCACCGGACAGCTAAGTTCTCCAATTTTCAGGAAGCCCTTCCAATTTGCTCTCGGCGCCAAGACAACAGCCTCACTGTCACAAGCGTTTGCACTGGAAATGCAACGTGGCGGCGCGCAGATTTGTTCCTTGGTGCCTACACGGCGATGATCGGATGCCTGGCCTACAGACAAACCGTTCCGCTGCAACCAAATTCATGACCCGCCGTTGTCGAGCAGGAAGGGAGCGGTTGGCCATGGCGAGACTATCATTGACGAGACTGTCGTTTTTGTCGGCTCTGGTTGCGGCTCTGGCTTTAGCGGGCTGCAGCAACGAGGCCGAACCGACACAGGGCAGCACCAGCAGCACTGAACCGACTCAGAGCAACACCAACACCGTCGAGCAAAGTCCCGAGGTCGACAAAGATCCTACGCCCAAGTCGTCGACGGGCGGCGATCAACCCGGTACGCCGCCGGCGCAATGAAACCGGTCAACCGACCGGTTCTACGAGGAAGCCGTCTCTTCCCGGATGCATTCTCGACGCAAGGGCGCCGGGTTTCAACCCGACCGGCTCTGCTCGACCAAATGGTAGCTATACCGATCTCGAATGAACGCGTTGAAGAAGCGGCCTTTTGACGGGGCTTTGCGGAATTCAGTGTAAGTCTGCGGCGGCACGTCGTCGTAATCGTAGCGATTCCCACTTGGAACAAACCATACGGAGAGGGTCCTCGTCGCCGGATCGTAATTGATGCTTTGGATAGCAGTTGAAGGCATTTCCCAACACTCGACGCGTCTGGGCAATAACCCGCCCCGGCGATCCAGGTTCCGCCTCGTAAAGATAGGAGGCGATGATCCGGCCGGCTCGGCGCCTCCAAGACCTTGCCGCCACCGGGCGGCTTCACCAATTAGGATTGATGCCACCGCTCAAAACCAAGCAACCGGAAATCGCCGGCCAAGGCGACCTGTTTGGCGCGCCCGATTTTCGTGCGCTCGACGATCTGCCGGAGGGATTTCACTACCAGCCGGAGTTGATCACGGCGGAGGAAGAGGCTGAGCTGGTGCGGCAGCTCGAAAGTCTCGCCTTCCAGCCTTTCGACTTTCATGGCCACCTCGCAAACCGGCGCGTCGCCGGTTTTGGCCTGCGCTACGATTTCGACCAACGCAAAGTCGTCGCGGCGCCGCCGATCCCGGCTTTTCTGATGCCGCTTAGGGAGAAGGCGGCAGCATTTGCGCGGCTGCCCGTCGACGCTTTCGTGCAGGTCTTGATCAACGAGTACCGACCCGGCGCCGGTATCGGATGGCATCGCGACAAGCCGCATTTCGATGCCGTGGCCGGCGTTTCCCTTCTTGCGCCATGCAGCTTTCGGCTGCGCCGGAAGAACGGCACGAGATGGGATCGCGAGACCATCATCGTCGAGCCAAGGTCTGCTTACCTGATGACGGGCCCGGCGCGCACCGAATGGGAGCACAGCATCCCTCCGGTTGCCGCGCACCGCTATTCGATCACCTTGCGGAGCCTGCGGCCGCAACGTTCGCTTCCGTCGAAAGGGGTGGTTCGATGACAAGGATCGAGACCGGCTCCTGTTTTTGCGGTTCGATAACGGCTGAGATGCATGGCGACCCGTTCTGGATTTGCTCCGATCACGACGACGATTGCCGCAAGGCCATAGGGAGCCCGCTGACCGTCTGGGTCGGCTATCGACCGGCGCAATTCAGATTGCTGACCGGCGCGCCGAAGACGTTCTCAAGGACTGAAGGCGTGCTCCGCACCTTCTGCGCCGATTGCGGCACATCCATAGCCTATCTCGACCAAGGGCTTCCCGAAGAACTCTATCTGACGATCGGCTTCTTCGACCACCCCGAACGCTTTGCGCCGCAGGCTCACGCCTATTGGGACATGAAGCTGCCGTGGGTGGAATTTCCCGACGATCTGCCGCGTGTGGAAAGATATTCAAGGCGGCGCGATCCGGCGATCGGAAATCCAGCCGATCGGTAACCGGCAAAACGCCGCCGATGGAACCCGAATGACCCTAGCCGAATTGAATTGCGATCAGCTCGTAATCCAAACACCAGCGGCGATCAGGGTTTACCGATGTCTCTTATCCCGGTTTGGCAAGACATCGCGGCACGCTTGCTTCTGACCGTGCTCGCCGGTTCACTGATCGGCCTCGACCGGGAGGCGCGCGGACAAGCGGCGGGCCTCAGGACGACGATCCTGGTCGGGCTGGCCGCCGCGATCGCAATGACACAGGCCACTATTCTGCTGGGGGTCGGCGGCAAAGATCCGGATTCCTTTGCCCGGATGGACGTGCTGCGCTTTCCCTTGGGCGTGTTGACAGGCGTCGGCTTCATCGGCGGCGGCGCCATTCTTCGCCGGGGCAGTGCTGCGCCGGTTGGCGCATCCCTTCTGGTTCCAGTCGTTTGGCGCCGTGATGGGAATGGACTGGCATTCCTCCGGCATCACGACCAGCGTCATCGGCGCCTTGAAACGCGGGTTGGCGCCGCTCTCCGGCGAACTCGGCATTCACGTGTGCGGCGGCCGCGGCTCGCATTCGCGCAAGACCCCGCACGAGCTTGCGGTCATCGGCGAGCGCGTCGGCTTCGACGGAGCAGGCCTGGCAACGGCCAGCCGGCTCGTCGCCAAGGTTGACAGTGCCGCCGTTCAGGACGGCTTCGATCTCTATCTGCATGGCTTCATCGTGACCGATGACGGCGACTGGGTCGTGGTCCAGCAGGGGATGAATGGCGACAGCAAGGTGGCGCGCCGCTATCATTGGCTGTCCGAAGGCCTGAAGAGCTTCGTCGACCAGCCGCATGCCGCCATCGAGGGCGCCAACCAGGGCGAGATCGTCAACCTGACCGACCGCCGGGCCCACGCATCGCGCAAGGGGCAGCTGGAGCTCCTGCAGGACCTCGGACCGGATCGCATTCTGAGGGAATTCGCCGCGCTCGAGCGTGACGTGGCTACGGCGCCGGAACCGGACCAGCCAATGCTGCCGCACCTCGTCATGCCGGCACACCACGACGTTCGCGAAAGCGATGTCGTCATGCACCGTCTTCATGGGAACATGGCGGCGGCTGCGGAGCGTGGCCCCGCTGATTTCTCCGAGCTTCTCCTAGTCCCCGGCGTCGGCGCGCGCACGGTGCGGGCGCTGGCGCTGGTGGCCGAGGTTCTGCATGGCGCGCCATGCCGGTTTTCCGATCCCGGCCGCTTCTCGCTGGCGCATGGCGGCAAGGACAGGCATCCGTTTCCTGTGCCGCTGAAGGTCTATGACGAGACGATCGGCGTGCTGAAGTCCGCCGTCCACAAGGCCAGGCTCGGCCGCGACGAAGAAATAGGTGCCTTGAAGCGGCTGGACGACCAATCGCGGCAGGTTGAGCGCTATGTCACGGGCCCCAGCCTGAAGGAAATTATTGCCGGAGAGTTCGACCAATCGCATCTGCTCGGCGGTCGCAGCGTGTTCGGCTGGGAGCCCGCACCCGAGGCGCCCGCGGACGTCAGGCAAGTCAAACAAAAGGGATAATCGGGCCGAATCGCAATTCAGCGGACCTGGCCTGATCCGCATTCGGCTTCAGGCGTCCAGGTCGATCAAGGCGATACCGAGTTCCGGGCGTTTCCTGCGGTGCAGATGCCCAGGCGCTTCCACCAAAGTGACTTCGAGTGTCGGCTGAACGATGCCTTCGAGCAGATGTCCGCCCTTCGTGCTGCCGTCGCGCAACCCGAGCACCGCGTGAACGTGAAGGCTGGGCTTGCCGTCGTCGCCGATCGCAATATCGCCGATCGCGCTGAGCACCTCGCACTGTTCCAGCACCGGGATTTTCCGATAGGTCTTTTCCCTGGGGTCGAACCAGCCGACAGTCGCCCTTTCGAAGGCGCCGAGCGCGGTCAGCGAGGCGCCGCCGATGTCCTGATCGACCGCGAAAGAGGTAAGCGCTGCGAACGCTTCCTCGCCAGGATCAAGCACCACCACGAATGTCCTTTGTCCGGCGCTTTCGGCGACGAGCTGCGATTTCATGGTTTCACTCCAGACGCCATGTCGGCTTTTGCGTTGTCGTCTTTTCAGTCGACTGAGTTTGAACGAAATGACGGCTGGAGAGTTCCGAATGCCAATTCGAAGCTGGCGATTGGACCGCGCGTCTGGAGGAGACGCGATCACAGGCGCGTGAGGGAGGGAACCTTGGCTTCAGCGGATGGTTTGGCCGGCTTGAGACGCAGCCAGCCTGGAGCCAGCCATGTCCGATGCCAAATCCCCCAGCAAACCCACATTGCCCGTCCTCAGCCGACGCGGCTTCATGACCGGATCCGTTTCGGCGGCCGCGGCTGCGCCGCTGCTGGCGAAGTCGGTGAAAGCGGCTGAACAATCAACCGCAAGTTTGGCCGGGCCGCGCGATCTGTCGACGATTTCGATTCGCATCAACAGGCAAGCCTACAATCTCGCCCTCGACAATCGCACGAGCCTGCTTGACGCGCTGCGCGATCATGTCGGCCTGACGGGCACAAAGAAGGGTTGTGACCACGGCCAGTGCGGGGCTTGCACTGTGCTTGTCGATGGCAAGCGTGTGCTTTCCTGCCTGAGCTTCGCCATCATGAATGAAGGTCGTGAAATCACGACCGTGGAGGGGATCGCTTCCGTCGACGGGAGTCTGCACCCGATGCAGCAGGCTTTCATCGACAACGATGCTTTCCAGTGCGGCTACTGCACGCCGGGCCAGATCATGTCAGCCATCGGCTGCGTCAACGAGGGCCACGCCGGTTCGGAAGACGACATCCGCGAATATATGAGCGGTAATCTATGCCGGTGCGCCGCCTATCCGAACATTGTCGCCGCCATTGTCCAGGCGCGAGACGAGACCAGGAGGGCCTGAGATGCGCCCCTTCGCTTACGAAAGACCGACCAACGTTTCCGCGGCCGTCGCCGCCGCCTCGCATTTTACTGATGCGCGCGTTCCCCCGACACAGGCCAACGCCCAATTCATCGCCGGCGGCACCAATATGGCCGATTACATGAAGCTTGGCGTGGCGCAGCCCGAGCGCCTGCTCGATCTCAACGGTCTGGCCGAACCGGCCTTGCGGCAGATCAGGATCAGCGACGACACCATCCGTTTCGGCGCGCTGGTTCGCATGGGCGAGGCGGCAGACAGGGCCGAGATCAAGCGCCGTTGCCCGCTGCTTGCCGAAAGCCTGAAATTGGCGGCCAGCGGCCAGATCCGCAACATGGCCAGCCTGGCCGGCAATGTGCTGCAGCGGACGCGGTGCGAGTATTTTCGCGAGACATCCTGGCCGTGCAACAAGCGCGAGCCGGGATCCGGTTGCGCTGCGCTGGAAGGCTTGAACCGGCAGCATGCGGTCCTCGGCACCAGCGACACCTGTATAGCTACCTATCACGGCGATTTCGCCCAGGCCCTGATCGCGCTCGACGCCGTCATCGAAGCCGAGGGGAGGAAGGGCTTGCGCAGGATACCTTTCGCCAAGCTGCACCACCTGCCCGGCGATACGCCCAACATAGAGACAGATCTGGCAGCCGACGAAGTCATCGTAGCCATCGATGTTCCAATCAGGGCCTGGAGCCACCGCTCGCGCTTCCTGAAGATCCGCGATCGCGAATCCTATGCGTTTGCGCTGGCCTCGGCGGCCGTCGCTCTCGATATGGACGGTGACAAGGTCAGGCAAGCACGCATAGCGCTTGGCGGCGTGGCGACCGTGCCTTGGCGCGCAAGGGCGGCTGAAGAGGCATTGCACGGCAAGGTGCTCGATCGCGATGCAGCCGAGGCCGCCGCCGAGATCGCATTCGCCGAGGCGAAGCCAAGGGAACACAATGCATTCAAGGTGCCACTCGGCAAACGCACTCTGGTGCGAGCCTTGCTCGAAACACGCGACATGAAGGTCCCATCATGAACCAAGCTGCCCCCGCGCCGAAAGAGAATATGGGAAATCCCGTTCCCCGGATCGATGCCCGCCTGAAGGTTACCGGCCAGGCTGGTTACCCAGCCGACCTTGCGACCGCGAATGTCGCCTATGGCGTGCTTGCCACCAGCACCATCGCCAAGGGCAGCATTTCCGCCCTCCGGCTCGAGAGGGCCCGTGCGGTGCCCGGCGTCCTCGATATCGTCAGCGTCGGTGATATGGATGAGGTCGACAAGCCAGAATTCGGCAATACCGGCGCAAGCTCGATCGCTCCGCTGCACGACAAGACCATCTTCCATGACGGCCAGATCATCGCTCTGGTGGTTGCCGAGACATTCGAGGCGGCGGCGGAGGCAGCTATGCTGATCCGCGCCGACTATGCGCAAGAAACACCCAGCGCCAGCTTCGATTCCCGGGGAACCAGGATCGAGCCTGCCGCCGGCAAAAGTCCGATGTACAAGGAGAACCTTAAAGCCGGCGATTTCGACGCGGCCTATGCTGCGGCTGCGGTGAAGATCGACCAGAAATACTCGACGCCGACCCAGCACCACAATCCGATCGAGCTGTTTTCCACGACGGCGTGGTGGCAGGGCGACCAACTCACCGTGCACGAGCCAAGTCAGAACGTCACCGGCTGGAAGACCGAACTGGCACGGCAACTGAAGATCGACCCGGCCAATGTACGGATCGTCAGTCCCTATATCGGCGGTGCTTTTGGCTCCAAAGGGGCGAAGACCGCCCCCACGGCGA
>NZ_RZTA01000017.1:0-26913 GCF_004023115.1 Mesorhizobium sp. M6A.T.Cr.TU.017.01.1.1 | reverse complement strand
CCAAGGGGCCGAGGACCGCCCGCACGGCGATCGTGGCGGTCGCGGCCCGCCGGGTCGGCCGGCCGGTGCGCTGCGTGGTCAGCCGCATGCAGGCTTACGACACACAAACCTATAGGGCGGAGACCCGGCACCGCATCCGTATCGGCGCGAACAGGGACGGCCGCATCACCGCCTTCGGTCACGAAGGCTGGGAAGTGACCTCGCGACTCGATCCCTATGTCGTCGGCGGCACCTCGGCGACCAGCCGCATGTACAATTACGGCTCGGTGCTGACCCGCGTCTCTCTTGTGCATGCAGACCGCAACACACCCGGCTACATGCGTTCGCCGCCCGAGACGCCCTACGTCTATGCGCTCGAAAACGCCATGGACGAAATGGCTGTGGAACTCGGCATGGATCCGGTCGAATTCCGCCGCATCAACGAGCCGGAAAAGGAACCGATCGGCGGCAAGCCGTTCTCCAGCAGATCGCTGATCAAGTGCTATGACCAGGCCGCGGAGGCCTTCGGCTGGTCAAAGCGCGAAGCGGCAGTAGGCTCGATGCGTGATGGCGACTGGCTGGTCGGCATGGGCTGTGCGACCGCCATCTACCCGACCGCCGCAGCACCCTGCGCAGCCCGTGTCCGCCTGACCGACGACGGCCATGTTCGTGTCCAATCCGGCTCGCACGAGATCGGCACCGGCGTGCGCACCGTAGCGGGGCAGATGGCGGCCGAACGGCTTGGCGTCGATATCGACAAGGTGAGCGTCGAGATGGGCGACAGCACCTTGCCGCCGGCGCCGGTCTCTGGCGGCTCGATTTCGACCGCAAGTGTCTGCTCGGCGGTTCTGAAAGCCTGCGACGCGATTCGCGAAAAACTCTTCACCGCGGCTGTCGGGGAGGGCGGACCACTGGCGGGGTCCGGCAACGCAATGCTGGAAATGGAAAAGGAGGCCGTCGTCACCGATAGCGGCAAGTCGGCCAGACTGTCCGACGTCTTCAACGCGATGCAGATCGGCGCGCTCGAGGAATATGCCGAGTTTGCGCCGAAAGGCTCGTCGCCGGAGGCCTTGAAGAAGCTCTATGCCGGGCAGGCGGAATTCCACGGCGGCGATCAGGACGAGGATTCGGTGAAATACGCCTATGGCGCAGAATTGGTTGAAGTGCGCATCAACAGCTACACGAGGGAGATCCGGGTACCCCGCATCGTCGGCGCCTTTGCCGCCGGCCGCATCATGAATACGCGCACCGCGCGCAGCCAGTTGATGGGCGGCATGATCTGGGGCATTGGTCAGGCCCTGCACGAGGCGACCGAAATCGACCGGCGCCACGCCCGCTACGTCAACCGCGACCTGCAGGACTATCTGGTGCCGGTCAACGCCGACATAAAGCAGCTTGAGGTGATCCTCGTCCCGGAAGTCGATCACGCGGTCAACCCGGCCGGCGTCAAGGGATTGGGCGAACTCGGCAATGTCGGAACGGCAGCCGCCGTCGCAAGCGCGGTGTATCACGCCACCGGCAGGCGTATCCGCGATCTGCCGATCAGAATAGAGAATTTAATAGTATAGTTTGTTCCGGTAACGGGTTGAAAATACAGAGCTAGTCATTGTTGCTTTGCTGCGCTATTTGCGTCGGGCCACCAAATCGGAAATGTAGCGTTGCAGGGTAACAGTGCCACGCTCGGGATCGGCGGGCAGTTCAAGCTCGTCCAGAGTGAGGGCGGTCATGCGCGCATACGACTCGGCAGCGGCCCTGGAAAAGCCCATGCCCTCAAAGGTCTCTTGCCATTTTTCACGCGGTGCCGTCACGACCTGAATGTCTTTTCGTAACTCGTCGCTCAGACCAGCCGCGACATCGGACGCAGTATAGCGCGCCGGCCCTTCGACATAGTGGGTACCTGTCTGTTCGATCGGCTCTTTCAGCAGGCGGGCAGCGACGCGCCCAAGGTCGTCCGGTGCCACCATTGGCAATCTGAAGTCCGCCGGAAAAAAGGTGTTCACCACACCATCCTGCTCCGCAGTCTCAAGAGAGAAATCCCAGTTGCTCATATAATATGCCGCCCGGATGATGCTGGCAGGGATCGGCTGGGCGCGCAGTTTCTGCTCCAACCCGTAAAGGATGTTCAGGTCGCCACATCGGTCGCCGGGCTGAGCGCCGTAGGTTGATTGCGCGACGATCTTTCGCAATCCAGATCCTTCAAGAGCTGCAGTGATGGCGGCAACGGTCTTGCGCTCTTCAACGTCGGTGTCGGTCGATGGGTCGGCCGACGGATTGAGCAGAAACAGCCGCTCGCCTTGACGAAAGACCTGACGAAGGACCTCGCTGTCGTGGACATCCGCCACTGCGATCTCGGCGCCACGCCGGGTCCAGTCAGCGCCTTTCGATGGGTCGCGAGTTACGATGGTGACCGCTTCGCCCTGCTGTAGCAGCGACATGGCTGCAGCAGAACCAACATGGCCGGTGCCTCCGAGAATGATGTGCATGGCCGATCCTTTCGCTTCCTATTCCTCCGGGGCGGTGGCAGGAGCCGTATACCGGCGACGTACTGCATCCAGAACGTGCTTGCGGCTTTCCTGCGCCGAGAGCATTTCGTCCTTCTCTGCCTCGGCGGCTTCGCGCGCCAGCTCCTTGTCCCTGATCTGATGGCGAAACCATTCGGAATAGTCGCCGGCACGCAGGTGATGCTCCCAAGTCCCGTCGTCGATGCCTTCGGCGATCTGAGCGAAGATCATCAGGTTATGGGCCCGCAGGTTCATCGCGTTGTCGGGACCTCTGAAATAGAAGCTGCCGGCCTCGTCTAGGTGACCTTCTGCATATTTGCGGCTGTGACGCTTGAGTGACTGGCGCGGCTCGATCGCCTTGACCATGGCAATTTTCTTGCGGGTTTGAGGCCGCCAGAACAACACGCGCTCGCCTTTTGGCGACGGAATATCCTTTGGCGGCTTGGTATCCGTCTCATGGCAAAAGGCCTTGATGACATTCTTGGCCTTGGGACCGAGCGCAATGACGGCAGTGACCAGGCGCAGGGCATCGGTCGAAATCGCTTCCGGATGAACGGTGATCAGGACGGTGCCCGGCAATTCCAACGATAGGACGGCGCGTGTGTCGTCGCGCTTCTTGGGCAGAAGATGATGTGCCTCGTCGATGACCAGCCAATGTGGCCTCGCCGTACGGTAGCGGAAACTGCCAAGGCCGGGGAGCAGATCGGCAAAGAAGTCCGGTCGCTCGTTGACCCGTAACGCCAGCCCATTGACGACCACGCTGGTGTCCGGCTTCTCGATCAGGTCGAGCACTTGTGCCTTTGTCGGTGCGCTCGAGCCATCGCCTATCCGGACGGCACCTTCGAGGCCATCATAGTCGCCTTCCGGGTCGAAAATGCAGAACTGAAAGCCGTTCTCGACGAAGCGTTCCGTCAGCGCGGTGGCCAAGGTGGATTTGCCGATGCCGGAGCTTCCGGCGATCAGAACCGTGTCGGTCGGCGTCAGATAGACTTCGTCGCCGCCGACCGAGCCGAGAAGAATGCCGTCGCGGCGTTTTCGGACAAGTTCCCGATCGCGCTTTACCAGTTTCTCGATCAGTTCCTCGACGCCTTTTCCACGCGCGCCGCGCGTCACCAGGTCTGCTGTATCCTTGACCGCCACAAGTGCATTGTCGACGGCGACGCTGCAGCCGCAGGCCTGCAGGAAGGCGTGGTCGTTTTCAGCATCGCCAATACCGACCACATTGTGTGGTGAAAGCCGCAGGTCCTCAAGTGCAGCGGCCAGCCCGGTTGCCTTGTTGATGCCGCTCGGCAGGATCATCACCGCGCCCTTATTGAAGATGATTTCCAGTTCCAGCCCAAGTTTTTTGATCACTTCAAGAACTGTTGCCTGGTGTGGTTCCCAGGTCGCAACGATCGACCGTCCGACTGAAAGCGGCTTGACGCCGTGCTTTTTTAGCTTGGCGACGAACTTGGGCGCCGGTGCCGGTGAAATCACACGTTCTTCCTCGCTGGCAGGCGTGTAGATCAACGCCCCATTTTCGGCGACGACCTTGTCGAACAGGCCGATCTCGGGAAAAACGCGCTTGAGGTCGGGCAGTTCTCGTCCTGTGACGAGAATGAGCTTGCGGCCACTTTTCTTGACCCGTTCGAGAGCCGCAACCGTCTTTTCAGCTACGATCCCCTCGTGCGCCAGCGTGCCGTCATAGTCTGTTGCCAAGGCGATGAAATACATTTGTCGACCATTTCATGTCTGAGATCGCCGCTACCACCGCCACACGCGAGGTCGCACGACGAGATGCCATTCCGCAAAGGCGTGATCGAGCCGAGCGGACAAGTGTTGCGGCGCAGGATACCCACTCAGTAGCCGCCGATAATCGGCAGTATCTCGCCGGTGATGTAGCTCGAGCAGTGCGGCGAGGCGAGGAACACATAGGCGGGCGCGATCTCCTCCGGTTGCGCCGGCCGTTTCATCGGCGTGTCTGCGCCAAATTTCGACACGTCACCGGCCTGCTTGTCCGATGGGTTGAGCGGCGTCCACACCGGGCCCGGCGCCACGGCATTCACCCGAATTCCCTTTTCGATAAGATTGCCCGAAAGCGCGCGCGTGAAGGCATGAATGCCGCCCTTGGTCATCGAATAGTCGACCAGTTGCTTTGAGCCCTCGATGCCGGTTATGGAGCCGCTGTTGATCATCGCCGAGCCGGGCTTCATATGCGGCACGGCCTCCTGCGCCATGTGGAAATAGCCGTAGAGGTTGGTCTTCAGCGTTGTGTCGAAATGCTCTTCGGTCAGCTCGCTGAATTCGCTGGAATGGATCTGGAAAGCGGCGTTGTTGACCAGCACGTCGATCCGGCCGAATTCCTTCACCACTTCAGCCACCGCATTGTGGCAATGGTCGCGTTCGCTGACGTCAGCCTTGATCAGGATGCAGCGCCGGCCTTCGGCTTCGACGGCCCTCTTTGTCTCTTCGGCATCCTTGTCCTCCGACAGATAGACGATCGCTACATCCGCGCCTTCGCGCGCATAGAGCACGGCCACTGCGCGGCCGATGCCGGAATCGCCGCCGGTAATGACAGCCACTTTGCCGTCGAGCTTTTTCGATCCGATATAGAATGGCGCATCGTAAAGCGGCGCTGGCTCGATCGCCCATTCGTGCCCCGGCTTCGGCTGGTGCTGCTCAGGAAAGGGCGGCTCGGGATATTTGCGTGCTCCGGCCTGCATGGCGCCTTGTTGCTTGCCGCTCGATTTCGATTTGTCCTTGGCATCGATCCGACGCTGGATATGGCGCTGCTTGGCGGCCTCGCCGGCGATTTCCGATTTCATCTGCATGGCTGCCTCCTTGGCTTGAAGGATGAACAACGCATGTCCGGCGAAAAAGTTTGCGCGACGGCGTCATTCTTCAGTCCGCGATGCGTTCGACAAGCGACCATTGCAGCCGCGGCAACGAGTGATGAGCGCCACCTTCGACAAACCGCCGATGAGAATCGCCCCCCCCAAATTTGGCAGCAGGCGCCGAATGTTCTTGATCGCAGCGAACCCAAAACGCCAGGAATCGACGGCGCGTACTGCCCAACTGGCAACGAATGATGCGGCCGGACGTTTGGGCACAAGCGGTGTCCGAGAACCTGAAGGCGCTGGCCAAGCAGAAGGTATTCCGAGGCTGGTGACCTGAAGATTTCCCGCTTCTCGGCGTACAGGCGATTTTGTCAGCGGATCGCGCCAAGGGAGAGGAAAATGGCTGAAGGTCATACCAAACCAAACGGGCCGGATCTGGTCGAGGGCATCGCGTTATCCGACCTTCCCGATGGCGGAAAGCTTCTCGGCCATTGCGGCGATGAGCAGGTGCTGCTGGTGCGCCGCGGGGCCGAGGTCTTCGCCATCGGGGCGACATGCACACATTATGGCGGGCCGCTCGTCGACGGTCTGGTGGTGGAAGACACCGTCCGGTGTCCCTGGCATCACGCGTGCTTCGATTTGCGTACAGGCGAGGCCTTGCGTGCCCCTGCTTTCAGTCCACTCGCGTGCTGGTCGGTGGAACAACGCGATGATCGGATATTCGTGGGCGAGAAGCGCAAGCGGACGGTATCCAAGCCGCGCAATGGAAGCTCCGGCCAGGTTCCAGAGAAAATCGTCATTGTCGGCGGCGGCGCGGCCGGTTTCGCGGCGGCAGAAAAACTGCGGCGCGAACACTATCAAGGCAGCATTGTCATGCTCAGCAACGACGAAGCGCCGCCCGTTGATCGGCCCAATCTTTCCAAGGACTACCTTGCCGGCAAAGCACCGGAGAGTTGGATTCCGCTCCGCGGAGAAAGCTTCTACTCGAAGAACGATATCGACCTGCGTCTCAACGCGAACGTCGCCAGCATCGATACACGTTCTGGCGAAATTGTGCTCGCGGACGGGACACGGACTCCTTACGACAGGCTACTCCTTGCGACCGGAGCCGAACCGGTTCGCCTGACCATACAGGGCGCCGACCAACCACACGTTCACACGCTGCGCTCGTTCGCAGATTGCAAGGCGATCATCGAGCGAGCCACGACTGCGCGCCGCGCCGTCGTGCTTGGCGCCAGTTTCATTGGTCTGGAGGTTGCCGCGGCCCTGCGCTCGCGCGAGATCGAAGTTCATGTCGTGGCGCCGGAAAAACGGCCCATGGAACGGATCCTGGGTCCGCAAATGGGCGACTTTATCCGCGCCCTCCATGAGGAGAATGGTGTCGTATTCCATCTCGAGGACACCGCGAGCAGCATCGACGGCAGCAAGGTGAAACTCAGCAGTGGCGATACGTTGGCGGCGGATTTCGTCGTCGCCGGCATCGGCGTGCGACCGCGGACAGGGCTTGCCGAAACGGCGGGGCTCATCCTTGACCGCGGTGTCGTCGTGAACGCCTTTTTGGAGACGAGCGCACCAGGCATCTTCGCGGCCGGCGACATTGCGCGGTGGCCAGATCCTCACAGTGGCGAGAACATTCGGGTCGAGCATTGGGTGGTTGCGGAGAGGCAGGGGCGAACCGCGGCCCTCAACATGCTCGGCCATCGCGAGAAATTCGTCGCCGTACCGTTCTTCTGGAGCCAGCATTATGATGTGCCCATCAACTACGTCGGCCATGCCGCGCAATGGGACGAGATCGTGGTCGATGGAGACATCCTTGCCAAGGATTGCCTGCTCCGCTTCAAGCGCGAAGGGCGCACGCTGGCTGTCGCTTCGATCTTCCGCGACATCGAAAGTCTAGGGGCCGAGGTGCAAATGGAGCGTCAAATGACCTAGAGCAATTCCGGGAAAAGCGCGGAGCGGTTTTTCGTCCGGAATTGCGTAAAAACAAATACTTAGAGCGGGTCAGCGATTCTATCAAAAGCTGAACTGCTCTAGCGAGGCGCACGCTGTTATCCGCCTTCCGTGGCTCAGCATTCAATTGCGCTTCGTTCATTCCGCGCAGCACAAGGTCCGGGCTGCGGGCGCTGTGCGGCCGGTTCAGCCTGCGCAATCAGTCTCGGCGCGCAATGATCCAGTCGGTTGCCGCCGCGAGATCGGCGACGGTTGCGGTCGGGCGCGGATCAAACCGTTTTTCATCGCCCTGCCGGTATTTGCCTGTCCGCACCAGCAATGCGCCCGAAACTCCGGCGCGCAGGGCGCCAGCTATATCGGCCTCGGCGTCGTCGCCGACCATGATCGCCTGATCCGGCGGACAGTCCATGCTTGCCAGCGCCGACAGAAAGAATGCCGACGAGGGCTTGCCGAGGACAGTTGCGCGTTTCAGGGAGGCAAATTCCAATGCCGCGACGAATGGCCCTGCATCGAGGCTGAGTCCGCCGTCGGCGTCCCGAAACGTCCGGTTGGTGGCAAGGGCCAGCAATTCGGCCCCCGCACTCAGCTCACGAAACGCGTCATTCAACGCCGCATATGTGAAGGCGTCTCCGGCATCGCCGACGATGACGGCGCGCTTGTCGCGATCCGGTAGCTCGTCAAAATCCGGCGCAAGGCCGGGGTGAACCAACAAGTATGGCGCACGGCCATTGCGAAGCAGCCATTCGCGAGCAGCGTGCGCCGGCGTGAAAACATCTGCCTTGGTAACGGTGAGTCCCATCGCCTCCAGACGTTCGAGAACCCCTTGTTTCGACGAGCGCGTGGTATTGCTTACGAAGCGTACGGCCAAACCGGCCTGGCGCAAACGCGCAACGGCGTCGATTCCGCCTGATATGGCGGTCTCGCCATCATAGATGACGCCTGCGAGGTCAAGCAGTACACCTCTTGTCATCGGTCCAGCATGATCACGAGTCCGCCGTGCGTCAAACCCGGAACAAGGCCATGGTTGTTCCTTTTGGATCAGGGCAGGCGCACTCGATTAACCGCCGCTCACTCCCACCATTCGGGGAAGGCCGTGCGTGCGACTTCGGCCAGCGTCGCGGTCGCCTCGTCGGGAACCGAGCTGTAAGGCCAGAGCAGTCGCGAGCCAAGCGGCGCCCAGCCGCCGGCTGCCGCCATCGCTTTGTCGAGCGCCGCATCGCTGACATCGTAGCGAGCGCGAAAAGGCAGAACGTGCGTGGCGAGAAAGGCCTGTATGCGCGTCTCGACCTTGGCAGCGGCTGCCGCCTCCGTGCGGATCATCTGCCACCACGTCACCGCGCCCTTCGGGTTGAGGCAGGCGACGTTGGAATAGCTGCCGTGGGCGCCCTGGGCAAATCCCGTCGCCAGCGTATGGCCGGGCACGAAGACCGAAAATCCCGGCAGTTCGCGGCGCATGTCGGCGTACCAGTTGGCGTCGCCGCCCGGCAGCTTAGCGCCGGCCAGCGACGGCACCGCTGCACGCAGCCTGGCGATGCCTTCGAGTGTCAGGCGGCGCTTGGCGTGCGGTGGATTGTAGAGCACCAGCGACATGTCAGGCGCGGTCTCGCAAAGACCGCTGACGAAGCGCATGACCTCGTCGTCGCTGGGTGGCCACCAGTCGGGCAAGGTGAATTGCACTGCCGTCGGGCGAAGCGCCGACACCCGCATCAACCGCTCGCGCGCGACGCGCGGATTGGACTGGCTGATGCCGATCTGGAAGGGCAGGGGCGCGCGGCCGGCTATCGCGGCCACCAGGTCGCAAAGCCGATCGAACTCAGGCTCGGTCTGGCAGTGGAACTCGCCGGCCGTGCCGTTGGAATAGATGCCGTCGACACCGGCCGCGCAAAGCCGCGCGATCGTCTCTTCCGTCGCGTTCCAGTCGATTGCTCCGCGATCGTCAATGGCCAGCATCACCGCGCCCCAGACGCCGCGCGGCGCCTGTGCAGGCAAGTGGGTCAGGTGATCGTCGGGCTCAGCGCGCACCGGCGATCTCGTGCTCGCGGCGAGTTTCGTTCGACGCAAACGCGGCCTCGATAATGCCGATGATCTTGCGTCCATAGGCACCGTCGACCGGCACCGGCTTGTCGTCGGCAATGGCATCGCGCATCGCCGTCCATTCGCGCACCAGCGCGTTATGCATCCAGTTCGGCTCGAACGAGCCTGGCAGGTCGGTCCAGACCGTATCGCGGCCAAGCATCGTGCCGCGGTCCATGTCGATGCGCAGCGTTCCCTGCTCGCAGACCAGGTCCATGGCGTAGGTAGTCGCGCCATTGCGATAGCCGATGCTCTGCACCTGGCCGATGCCGCCGCCGGCGAAGCGCAGACCGACCAGGGCGGTGTCGTCGGCTTCCTGGTCATGGAACTTGGCGCCGAGCATGGCGCTCACCGATACGACATCGTCATCCATCAGCCAGACCAGGCGGTCGAGCGCATGGATGCCGGCCGTCAACAGCATGCCGCCGCCGGTTGCCTTGCGCAGATGCCAGTCGCGGCGATTGTGCTCCATCCACAGCTTGATGATCCAGCTCGATCCGATGAGCGGCCGGCCGAGCGCTCCTTCCTCCAGTATTTGCCTGGCCGCCGTGCAGGGCAGGGCGAAATGCATGAGATGGGCGATCATGAGCTTGACGCCAGCGGCGACCACGGCGGCGTTGATTGCATCGCAGGCCGCCGCCGTCGGCGCCATCGGCTTTTCGAGCATGATGTGCTTGCCGGCCTCTGCTGCGCCGATCGCCATCTCGGCATGGAGATGGTGAGGACTGGCGATGAGGACAGCGTCGACATCCTTGTCGTCCAGCAGCTTGCGCCAGTCGGTGTAGCCGCGACCACCGTGTTCGCTGGTGAAGCCGGCCAGGGCGTCGTTATTGCCGCGGCACGATGCGACGAGTTGCAGGCCGTGCACCTCCTTGATTGCCCTCGCATGGGCCGCGCCGAAATCGCCCGCTCCGATAATGCCTATTCCAATCATCGTCCTGCCTTTTCATACGCGGCGTCGATCAGCGACATCGCCGCAACATAGTCATCGATTGAAGTCGCCGGCGGCGCCTTTCGGGCCAGCCGGTCGAGCGTGTCGCTCATGCATAGCCGATACCGCGTCGCCGGCAATTCGATCGGCAAGTCGACGATAGCGCCATCGTCGAGCGTCGCACAGATGGCGCGATCGCCATAGTCGATGAGGGTCGCATTCTCACTGACGATGCGCCATTCGAAATCGCCGCCGGGGCGCATCGAAGCGAAAGTATATCCCGCCTCGACGACGAACAACGCTCCGGCAGCGTCTTCCAGTACGAGCAGTGCATGGTCCTCGACGGGGGTATGGTGAATGCGGTTCTCTATCGAAACGGCTTTCAGCCTAAGCCCGGCGGTTGCCAGGCTGAGCGCGGCGTCGATGCCGTGTATGCCGAGGTTCCTCAGCGCGCCGCCGCCACCGATCGCCGGATCCACGACCCAGGCGACACCGTCGGCCGCATAGCGCTGCGGCGGGCCATTGACCAGCCGGAACTGGCAATGCGCAACCGCACCGGCGCGGCCTTGCTGGCGAAGCCTTTCAAAGCCAATGACGGCCGGCCCAAAGCGGTTGGGCAGGGGAACACTGACAAAGGCCTGGTGCTGCCTCGCCAGGTCGCGCAGCGCGGCCAACACTCCAGTGCTGCTCGCCGACGGCTTTTCCAGGATTAGCGGTATGCCGGCTTCGATGACGGCTCGCGCCCGCGCGGGCACCGTCGAAGGATGTCCCATCAGCAGGATCACGTCCGGCGGGCTGGAGAGGATTTTCGCGAAATCGGTGATGAGCGGCAAATGATGACGCGCCGCGAAGGCGCGCGCATGTTCCGCGTCCTCATCCCAAATGCCGGCAATCTCAGTGCCACAAGAGTGTGCTGCGTCGAGATGCATTTCGGCGTGCCAATGGCTCGATCCGGCCAGGACAATCTTCATTTCAGTGACGAATCCTCTTACTTGCAGGATATCCTACAAGTCGCTATGCTACAAGCATCGACCGCTTTGCGACGCGCCATCGGGCGCAATTAAAGCAGCGCTGGGAGCAAAATGCCGGAACCCAAGTTGATCTCAGAACCCAAGCCGATCTCGGAACCTAAGTCGATCGAGCCGCTGACCAGACCGCCGCTGCTTCACGTCAGCGTGCAGGAGAGCCTCAGGAAATATATCCAGAGCAACAAGCTCAAGGCGGGGGATCCCTTGCCTCCGGAGACCTTCCTGGCGCAGCGGCTCGGCGTCGGCCGCAACTCGGTGCGCGAAGCTATCAAGGCGCTGGAGTCGATCGGCATTCTGGAGACGCGCCGCGGTATCGGCGTGTTCGTCAAGGAATTCTCGTTCAAGCCCTTGCTGGATAATCTGGCATATGGCCTGCAGGATTCGTTGCGCGACGTGGAGGAGCTGCGCGAGATCCGCCGCGTCCTTGAAACCGGCCTCATCGCCAAGACCATCGAGATGATCAGCGCCGAAGACATCGCCGCGCTGCGCCAGCTGACCGAAAGCATGCGGCGGCGCGCCGAGCGCCAGGAGAGCTTTGCCGAAGAGGACCAGCAATTCCATCAGCTGCTGTTCCGCTGCCAGAACAATCACATGCTGAGCGCGCTGATCGACATCTTCTGGGTGGCGTTCAACAAGGCCTCGAACTTCACCAGCCTCGACAATCCGACACCGCTGGCGACGTGGCGCGACCATCACGAGATCGTCGAGGCCGTTGCCGCCAAGGATGTCGACCGGGCGCGTCAGCGCCTCGACGATCACTACAGGGGGATTCAGCAAGTCATCGCCAAAAACCGAACGACCTGACCAAACGCCGAACTACCTGACAATGCCAAGGGAGGAAACCATGCGCATCAAGACTATCGCTCGTCATCTGGCCGTCACCGGGCTGCTGCTCGGCGGCATCGGCCTTGCCACCAGCGTCCAGGCACAGGGTGCCAAGACCATAACCGGGGGCTTCGACGTCGGCCCCGGCGGCTTTCCCAAGAACTTCAATCCGCTGGCTGCGACCGGCGGCTTTACCTGGCTCAGCACCTATTTTGAACCGCTGGTCATCTACAACTCCGACCTGACCGAACTCGAAGGCGATCTGGCCAAGGACTACAGGGTCAGCGACGACCAGCTGACCTATACGTTCAACCTTGTCCAAGAGACCTGGCACGACGGCAAGCCGTTCACATCCAAGGACGTCAAGTTCACGCTTGAGCTCGCCAGGAACAAAGCGTCCGGCAGTCTGTTTGCCGCGCGTCTCGGCGATATCGCGTCGGTCGACGCGCCGGACGACCGCACCGTCGTCGTCAAACTGTCGAAGCCCAACGGCTCGTTCCTGTCCATTCTCTCGCAGGTGATGATCCTGCCGGAGCATGCCCTGGCCGCGATGCCACCGGAAACGCTGGCCACAAGCACTTGGTGGTCCACCACTCCGGTCGGCACCGGCCCCTTCAAATTCAATCGCTATGTCAGCGATCAATATGTCGAGCTGGCCGCGGATGACGACTATCGCGGCGGCAAGCCGAAGGCCGACGTGCTCATCAACCGGTATTTCGAGAGCCCGGCGGCGGCCGTTGCCGCGCTGCGCGCCGGCGAGATCCAGTTCACCTATGTCGAGCCCGACGACGCGGTATCTTTCAAAAGCGACAGCAATTTCAAGGTGATCGAGGGCGCTTCTTATGTAGTCAACTACATCGGGCTCAACCAGAAGGTCGAGCTCTTCAGGGATGTTCGCGTCCGCCAGGCGATCATGTACGCGATCGATCGCAATGCCATCATCGAGAGCCTCTATGGCGGGGCGGCCAAACCGGCCAATTGCGGCTACGTCGCGCCGCATCTGCTTCCCGAAGGCCTCGAGACCTATGCTTACGATCCGGCAAAGGCCAAGGCTCTGCTTGCTGAGGCGGGCTGGGACAAGATCAACGGCGATAAGCCCATCACCTTGCTGACCTATTACGGCTCGCCGCAAGCGGCCAATGTGATGGCCGCCATACAGTCGATGCTGGCCGAGGTCGGGATCAATGTTGTGCCGCGTGTCGTCGATACGCCGACCTATAACGGCATCGTCTACAAGGAAGGCACGCCGGACTGGAATGCGTTTGCGATGGTCTATGCCGGCCTGCAGAACGGTCCAAATCCGGCTGGCATCAGCCCGGGTCTCAACAAGTCCCAGATTCCGCCGGCAGGCTTCAACACCATGCGCATCGAGTTCGACGACCTGAGCGCTGCATTGGACGCCGCGCTCGGCCAGACCGACCCGGCCAAGATCGATCAATCCTGGCAGGAAGTCTGCAAGGTGATGAACAAGGATCTGCCTTGGGCGACATTATGGGTAGCCAATCGCTATGGCGTCGCCTCCAACAAACTGCGTGACTTTGTCTGGACGCCGGCGCCTGCCGGCGGTCCTTTCGCGGCTCACCCGGAACGCTGGGACATCCAGTAAAAAAACGCCTGGCGGGCCACTCCAGGCCCACCTTTGCAAGGAGCCGGCCTGATGCCGGCTCCGCTCACCATCACCACGGACAGCCAATGCTGAGTTTCATTGCCCGCCGCAGCGCTACAGGACTGCTGATGCTGGTCGCTCTGAGCGTCCTCATCTTCATCCTTTTGCGACTGGCGCCCGGCGATCCGATCGACGCGTATATCAACCCGTCCAGCCCGATGTCTGCTTCCGACCTCGAAGTCCTGCGTGACCGGCTTGGGCTCGACCAGCCGCTTCCCGTGCAATACCTCGCCTGGCTTCGCGCCGCGCTCAGCGGCGACTTCGGCTATTCGATCCAGCGCAGCGGCGTTGCCGTGCTGCCGCTGGTCATGGAGCGCATCGGCCCGACCGCGCTCTTGATGGGCACCGGCCTGGCCATCGCCATCGTGCTCGGCATTTCCGCCGGCATCTTCAGTGCCGTCCGCCGTAACGCGCTGCCCGACATCGCGCTGTCGGTGGTTTCTTTCATCGGCATCTCCAGCCCGGCTTTTCTGACGGCACTTCTCGGACTGTACTTCTTCTCGGTGTTGCTGCGCTGGGCGCCATCAGGCGGCATGCAGACCGCCGGCGCACCTTTTTCCATATCGGACGTGCTCGCGCACCTCGTCCTGCCCGCCTGCCTGCTGTCCATCGGACACGCCGCGCTGATCATGCGCTACATGCGCGCATCGCTGCTGGAAGTGCTCAACCAGGACTATGTGCGGACCGCGCGCGCCAAGGGAGTGCGCGAGTTCTGGGTGATCATCAAGCACGCGACCCGCAATGCGCTTCTGCCGGTTATCACCCTGATCGGGTCGACGGTCGGCATCGCGATCGGTGGCGCCATCTTCCTCGAAAGCGTGTTCAACTGGCCGGGCATGGGCCTGCTGCTGGTCAACGCCGTCGGCACAAGGGATTACCCGGTGATCATGGGCGCCACCCTGGTAATCGGCATCTGCGTCATTCTGGTCAATCTCCTGACCGATATCGTCTATGCTGTCGTCGATCCGCGCATTCAGGTGTCGTGATGACGATCACCGCGCCAGATCCGACAGCTGTGCCGCAAACCAAAGGACCGCTCCGCCGCGCGCTCGACCGCTTCTTTGAAAATCGTGCGGCGCGCGCCGGTCTGTTTATCGTTATCCCTATCCTGCTGGCGGTTTCGACCTATCATTTATGGTGGCCGTTCAGCCCCAACGCGATCGATCTCAGGGCGATCAACAAGGGGCCGTCGGCCATTCATTGGCTAGGCAGCGACGGCGTCGGCCGCGACGTCATGGCCCGGTTGCTGCAAGGCGGGCGGATCTCGCTGCTGGTCGCCGTCTGCTCGGTCGCCATCTCGATCGTCATCGGCTTCCTAGTCGGCGCCGTCGCCAGCTTCGGCGGGCGTGTTGTCGACGGCACGGTGATGCGCTTCGTCGATCTCGCAATGACGCTGCCGCCGGTGATCTTCCTGCTCGTGCTCGCTTCGATTGCCGGCACCGGCATCGCGCCGACCATCCTGGTGATCTCGCTGCTCTCATGGCCGGTGCTGTCGCGCATGGTGCGCGCCCGGCTGCTCGAGCTGCGCGAGCGCGACTTCGTCGTCGCCGCCCGTGGCATGGGGGCAGGACTGCCGCATCTCCTGTTCCGTCACGGCCTGCCGAACTGCATCGACATTCTTGTCGTCTACGCCACTTTGCAGATCGCCAACGCCATTCTGCTCGAAGCTGGCCTCTCTTTCCTCGGCCTCGGCATCGCGCCGCCCGAAGCCAGCTGGGGCAACATGCTCAATCTCGCCCGCTCCACCGTGGTGCTCGAGCAATATCCTTGGCAATGGATGTTTCCCGGCGCCGTGCTCGTGCTCACCGTTCTGGCCATCAACTTCATCGGCGACGGCCTGCGCGATGCATTCGATCCCCGTTCCGATCTCAACTGAACCTGAAGGTTTTCAAAATGCCCCTGTTTACCGGTGTCGTGCCACCTGTCGTCACCCCGCTCCATTCCGATTTCAGTGTCGACTTCCCGTCGTTCACGCGGACCATCGAGAACCTGCTCGCCGGCGGCATTCACGGGCTGTTCGTGCTCGGCTCGACCAGCGAGGTCGTCTTCCATGACGAGGCCGGCCGCAGGGCCATCATCGAGCATGCGGTCAAAGTCAACAATGGCCGCGTTCCGATCTTCGCCGGGGTCATCGACCCGACGACCGATCGTGTCATCAACCACGCCAAGGTAGCCAGATCGGCCGGCGCCGACGCCGTCGTGGTCACCGCGCCCTTTTATGCCCGCACCAGCCAGCCCGAGATCGGCGATCACTTCCGTTATATCAAGGATGCGGTCGACATCCCCATTATCGCCTACGACATTCCGGTCTGCGTTCATGTCAAGCTAGAGCGCAAGACCACCGTCGGCCTTGCCAGCGAGGGGGTTATCGCGGGGATCAAGGATTCCAGCGGCGATGACGGCAATCTGCGTTATGTGCTCAAGGACATGGCCAACGATCCGAATTTTTTCGGCATGACCGGTTCCGAGATCCTGGTCGACAGCGTGCTTGCCATGGGCGCGCATGGCGTCGTGCCGGGCCTCGCCAATGTCGATCCGCACGGCTACGTCAAGCTGTGGAACCTGATGCAGGCGGGTCAGCACGCCGAAGCCCGCCTCGAGCAGGAGCGGCTGTTGAAGCTGTTCGAGATCGTCTGGATCTCGCTCGGCAGGACAAGCGCCGGCTCGGCCGGCGTCGGCGCCTTCAAGACCGCAATGAAAAGCCTCGGCATCATCGCCTCCAACACCATGGCGCGGCCACAGCGCAGCTTGAACGACGAGGAAACCGCAAAGGTCGAAATCATCCTGCGCGACGTCGGGTTGATGCGCTGACCGTGGACGCTCCGATTCTCTCGATTTCCGGTCTGCGGGCCGTGTTCCGTATCGCCGGACGCGACATCGCCGCCGTGCAGGACGTCGATCTGACGATCGGATCGGGTGAAACGGTCGCGCTCGTCGGCGAATCCGGATCGGGCAAGTCCGTTACCAGCCTATCGATCATCGGCCTGCTGCCGAAGAAGATCGGACACATCGCCGACGGATCGATCGCGCTGCGGCGCAGGGACGGCACAGTCACCGAGCTGACCGGCCTCGATCCTGAGTCGCTGCGTAAGGTGCGCGGCAACGACATCGGCATGGTGTTCCAGGAGCCGATGACCAGCCTCAATCCGGTCTACACTATCGGCGAGCAGATCGCCGAGCCGATCCGCATCCATCTCGGCAAGTCGCATCGTGATGCGGCCGCCGACGCCGTGCGGCTGCTGGCTCAGGTCGGCATTCCCGATCCCGATCGGCGGGCGCGGCAATACCCGCATGAGTTGTCGGGAGGGATGCGCCAGCGCGCCACCATCGCCATGGCCTTGTCCTGCGATCCGACCTTGCTGATCGCCGACGAGCCGACCACCGCGTTGGACGTCACCATCCAGGCCCAGATTCTCGACCTGCTGGCCGAGCTGCAAGCGCAACGCGGCATGGGCATTCTGTTCGTAACGCACAATCTCGGCGTCGTTGCCGAGATCGCCGACCGGGTCGCGGTGATGTATGCCGGGCGCATCGTGGAATCGGGTCCGGTGAGCGAGGTGTTCACCCGTCCGCGTCATCCCTACACCGCCGGGCTGATGCGTTCGGTGCCACGGCTTGGCCAAGCCACCACGCTGAAGGCAGCGGGAACGCCGCTTCCAACCATCGCCGGCAATGTTCCGTCGTTGGCTCTGCTGCCCAAGGGCTGCTCCTTCGCGCCGCGTTGCGCCCTGGCTATCGATGCCTGCCGCGCTGCTGTACCGCCATTGTTCGCTGCGACGTCGACCCAGAAAAGCCGTTGTTTGCGCTGGGAGGATCTCTGACAATGGATGCCCCCTTCCTTTCGGTCAGGAACCTGACCAAGCATTTTTCGCCGACGGCGTTCTCGCGCGGTCCCATCGTCAGGGCGCTGGATGATATTTCCTTCGATATTGCGCGCGGCCAGGTGGTCGGCCTCGTCGGCGAATCCGGGTCGGGCAAGACCACGATCGGCCGCTCGGTGCTGCGTCTCATCGAGCCGACGTCCGGCGAAATAAGATTTGACGGCGTCGATATAACCAAGCTGAGCGCCGGGCCGCTGGCTCGCCAGCGCCGCAAGATGCAGTATATTTTCCAGGATCCGTTCGCCAGCCTGTCGCCGCGCATGACCATCGGGCAGATCCTGACCGAAGGCCTGGATATTCAGGGCATCGGCAACAGGCCCGAGCGGCGGGCGAGGGCGGAGAAAGCACTTGCTGCGGTCGAGTTGCCAGTCGATGCCTATGACCGCTACGCCCACGAATTTTCGGGCGGGCAGCGTCAGCGCATCGGCATCGCCCGGGCGCTTACGCTCGAACCCGAATTCATCGTCGCCGATGAGCCGGTCTCTGCCCTCGATGTCTCCATTCAGGCGCAAATCATAAATCTTCTGCGCGACCTGCAGATCCGGCTCGGTCTCACCATGCTGTTCATTTCGCATGACCTGGCCGTCGTCGAATATATCTGCGACACGGTGATCGTTCTCTATCTCGGGCGCATCATGGAAGTTGCACCGGCGGCCGCGCTCTATGCTCGGCCACAGCATCCCTATACGCGCGCGCTGCTGTCGGCCATTCCGTCGCTCGACCCGCTGGCCAAGCAGACCCGGCAGGTGCTGAAGGGCGACATCCCAAGCCCCGCAAATCCGCCAACCGGGTGTGTTTTCCGAACCCGTTGCCCGGTCGCCATAGACGCTTGTGCCGGCATCGTCCCGCCGCTGCGGGCAACGTCAGATGGCCATCTGAAGGCCTGCATTCGCGACGACATCGCCTAGGCAAGCTGGCGTGACGTTCCAGCAGTCGGGATCCTCGTTTCCGCGAAGCGGCACCGAAATTACTTTGCGGTCCGGCTTGCAATCGCGGCAATCTGCCCTAACATATCAGGCATGTTGCCGCTGAGCTTTTGCCATGTCCATGCCTGTCACAGTGATTAGCGAAATCGCCCGCAAGCTGGGAGGAGCCCCGGTGCTCGGGACGGAGGTAACTTCCCAGGCAGACCTTGCCATGATCGTGCGACGCCGACTGCCGCTTGCCGCACTGAGAGGACTTTCGCTCGCTGGGCTGAGCGATCAGGAGATCGAAAAGTTTGTCATCCCGCAACGGACCAGGCGCCACCGGGCGGAAAAGGATCAACCGTTGACGGTAGACGAGTCTGATCGGGCGGTGCGGCTCGTACGGATTCAGTCATTTGCCGAAGAGACGTTCGGAGATGCTGAAAAGGCCAACACATGGCTGCGCAGAGGCTTGGCCGAACTTGGCGGTGAAACGCCGTTGACCATCGCGCAGACTGAGGCTGGCGCGCGTGTTATCGAGACCATTCTTGGAAAAATCGCCTGGGGTGCCGCCGCCTGATGCGGCTTTGGCGGCTGTCAGGACTTCGATACGCTACGGCTATCGATGGCGGCTACGGGCTGTTGTTCGATGGAAGATGGAACACAGTCGGTCATCCCGTCACATACAGTGCCACGTCGCCTTCACTTTGCGTGCTGGAGAAGCTGGTGCACGTCGAGGATCCAACGCTGCTTCCGAGACTTGCGATGGTGTCGTACGACGTGCCCGATGATACTGGCGCTGACCGATACGATCTCATTAATCTCCCGGGCGATTGGCGACAACGGGAGGCATTTACGCAACGAGTCGGCGATGAGTGGCTGAACAGCGTCAGCGCTGCTCTGTTCTTTGTTCCGTCAGCCATTGTCCCGATCTCGGACGGACCAGGTCACAATGTTCTCATCAATCCTCGTCATCCTGCCGCGGCCCGAATCAAAATCGCACGTGTCGATCCGTTCGAGCTTGACGTTCGGCTATTCAAAGGGTGACTGCGGGTTGGTATCGGCAAGGCGTTGCTCGCGCTAGGCTCGGACTATTGAGCTTGCGTAAGCCATTTGGGTCTGGGAACAGCCTGCAACAGGCTTTGCGTATATTCGTGGCGAGGCGCCCCGAACAGCGCCGAGGTTTGACCTTCCTCGACAATCTTTCCATCTTTCATGACCATGATCCGGTCCGCGAAATGGCGGACGATCGGCAAGTCGTGTGTGATGAAAATATATGAGAGTCTAAGCCGTGTCCTAAGGTCGGCCAGAAGGTCGATCACCTGCGCCTGGATGGAGACGTCGAGCGCCGAAACCGCCTCGTCGCAGACGATCAGTTCCGGCGCGCTCGCGAGCGCGCGCGCAATGGCGATGCGCTGTCGCTGGCCGCCGGAAAACTGGTGCGGGTAGCGGTCGGCGTGTTCCGGCAACAGCCCCACCAATTCCAGGAGCTCTGCCACTCGAGCCTTCCACCTGTTCTTCGGCAGAATATCGCGGTGGATTACCCAGGGTTCGGAAATGATGGAGTAAACGCGCATGCGCGGGTTCATCGATCCGTACGGATCCTGGAACACCATCTGGACCTTGCGCCGAAACGCCATAAGACGCTTCTCGTTCATTTCGAAGATGTTCTCGCCGGCGAAGACGGCCTTGCCCGCGCTTGGCGCGTTCAGCCCCAACAGCATGCGTGCGACGCTCGATTTGCCGGAGCCGGACTCGCCGACGATGCCGAGCGTTTCGCCTCTCCTGACCTCGAAGCTTATGTCATCCACCGCCTTGAACGTCCGCTTGCTGCTGAAAGCTCCGGAAGCAAGCACATAGTGCTTGGTGAGATGTTCCACCTTGAGCAGGGTTTTGCCGGCGATCGTCGTCGAACGCCTGTTCGGCGCCTCCGCTGCGTTGCCGTGGGGCAGGGCGGAGATGAGGCGGCGCGTGTAGGCGTGCTGCGGATTGCTGAAGACCTCCTTGGCGATGCCTGTCTCCACCACCTTCCCGCCGTTCATGACGATAATCCGGTCCGCCATGGACGAGGCGAGTTCAAGGTCGTGGGTGATCATGATCAACGCCATGCCGGTCTCACGCTGGAGATCGCGCAGCAGATCGAGGATCTGCGCTTGCACACTGACGTCCAGAGCGGTCGTGGGCTCATCGGCAATCAGGATGTCCGGTTTCAACGCGATCGCCATGGCGATCATCACGCGCTGGCGTTGTCCGCCCGAGAACTGATGTGGATAGAAGTCGACGCGGTTTTCCGGCTCTGGAATGCCCACACGCCGAAGCAGTTCTATCGTCTTGGCGCGTGCGTCCTTGCCGGCTCCCGCGCCGTGGCTCTCATAGACCTCCTCGATCTGGCGCCCCACCGTATAGACGGGGTTCAGATAGGCGAGCGGATCCTGAAAGATCATCGCAATCCTGCGGCCGTTGATGCTTCTGCGCGCCTCCGCGCCAAGGCCCGAGAGTTCGACGCCATCGAAGAGGCAGGAGCCGGCCACGATATCACCTGGCGGACAGTCGATGAGATCCATCACCGTGCTGGTGCTGACGCTTTTTCCCGAACCGCTTTCGCCGAGGATCACGAGAGTCTCGCCGCGGCTGACGTGGAAAGAGACATCGTCGACCGCGCGTACCGGCTCATCGTCCGAAAGGAAATCGACGGTCAGTCCGTCGACTTTGAGAATGGGATTGGTCGCGTTGCTCATCGGGCGGCTTTTCGCAATGTCTGAAGACGCCAGCGTTGCTGCGGATCAGCGACGGTGCGCGCCCAGTTCGAGAGGATGTTGAGCGACAGCGTCGTCAGCATGATTGCAAGACCCGGCCAGAATGCGATCCACCAGGCTGTCGCGAGATAGCCGCGGCCGTTTGCCACCATTGCACCCCAGGTGAAATCCGGCGGCTGAATGCCGAGGCCAAGGAAACTCAGCGCCGATTCCGAGAGAATGACGGTCGCGAAATCAATGGCGGAAATCGTCACCAGTGTCGGCAGGACGAGGGGGGCGATGTGCCGGACGATGATCCGGGCCGGCTTCGCGCCCATGGCTCGCGCCGCGCTCACAAACATGCGCTCGCGCAACTCCAGCACTTCTGCGCGCGCCGTTCTGAGATAGATCGGCATGCGCGTAACGGCGAGAACGATCACCAGGTTGGTGATGCTCGGGCCGAGCGTATAGAGCACGATGAGCGCCAGCAGCAGCGAGGGAAAGCTCATGACGACATCGGCCAGGCGCAGAATGAGATGGCTGTACCAGCGCTCCGAATAGCCCGCTATCAGGCCGAGCGTTCCACCAACCAGCATGGACGCGAATACCGCCGCCGCGGCAATGCCGAACGTATTCTGCGCGCCGACAATCAGCCTGGCCAGGATGGGACGGCCGAGGGTATCGGCGCCGAGGACATAGATCCAGCCGCTGGCCAGCGAGAACGGGGCGAGGTTTCGCTGGCGCAGCCCCAGCCGCGAAGCAGCGTCGCCCACCAGCCACGGGCCGAGGACCGCAGCGAGCACGATGATCGTCAGGAAGATAGCGGCGGCGAGCGCAAGCTTGTCGCGCTTCAGATAGGCGAGAAGCACGCTGCCGCTGCCTGGAACCGCCGCTGGCTTGATGTCGGGGGTGATGATCGTCATGGCTCAGTACCGGATGCGCGGATCGAGAACCGCGTAGAGCAGGTCGATCGCGATGTTCAGGATGAAGATGGCGGTTGCCGTCACCAGAATTGTCGACTGGACGACGGCAAAATCGCGCTGGATGATCGAGTCGATCATCAGCTTGCCGATGCCGGGCCAGCCGAATATCGACTCCACGACGACGGCGCCGTTGACGAGACTGGTCGCCAGGTCGCCGGCGACCGTGACGACGGGCAGCAGCGAGTTGCGAAGCGCATGCCCGAAGATGATCTTCTGTCGGGGCAGGCCTTTGGCCCTTGCGGTCTTGATGTATGGAGAGGCAAGCGCGGACAGCATCGTTCCGCGCACGACCTGCACCAGGAGACCGAAGGGGCGAAGCATCAGCACGAAGACGGGCATGATCCAATGGGCCCAGGTTCCGGTGCCGGATGTCGGCAAAAGCCCGAGCCCCACAGCGAAGACAAGGATGCCGACGATGGCGACCCAAAAATCCGGCGCGCTTGCGCCGGCCAGAGAGACGAGGCTGGCGACACGGTCGAACATGCTGCCCGGTCGCGCGGCCGCAAGAGAGCCGACAAGGATAGCCAAAGCGGTCGACAGCGTGATCGCGACGGCGGCAAGCTTCAGCGTTTCCGGGAACGCCTCAAGCGCGACCTGCATCGCCGAGCGGTTCTGGCGTAGCGATTCACCGAAATCCAGCTGCAGAAGATCGCGCAAATATTCCAGAAACTGCCAATAGATCGGCTGATCGAGGCCGTTCAACCGCGCGAACGCGGCCCGAGCTTCCGCAGTCGAGTCCAGAGGCAGGTACAAGGCGGAAGGGTCGCCGGTGAGCCGTGTCAGGAAAAAGACCAGCGTCAACAGACCTATGACCGACAGGATGCTGTGGAACGCCCGGCGTCCAAGATAGGTAATCATTTGGGATGCCCTTGGACGGATATCGACGGAGGCAACAGGTCAGGGGCGCAGGATCACGATCGGACCCAGCGCCCCCGTATCACTCAGTCTTTTTTGATAGCGATATTGGCCAGCGGTATTTCGCTGTTGGTGGTGATATCGGGCTTCCATTCCAGCCTGGTGCCAACGCGGGTATAGCCGATCATGTGGAACATCGGGATGTCCGCCACCACTTCGTTGCGGGCCTTGCCGAAGATCGCCTTGAAGCTGTTGGTGCGGGCTTCGCCGGTCGCAGCCAGGGCCTCGTCTATCTCCTTGTCGAACGCCGGATCGGCCACGGTCGAGTAGCTCCCGCTCGATCGGTAGAAGATCGGAACCGTGAAGGCCGCATCGCCCTTGTTGTTGTCGTGCATCATCTGCAGGAGATTGGGGCCGCGCTCCGGCGGGAAAGGCTTTTGCAGATAGCGCAGCCAGTCGGCGACATCGAGCATGGTAAGCTTGACGTTGAGGCCGGCATCCTGCCACATCGTCATCATGGCCTCCATCGCTTCCGCGCCGTTTGGATAGATGCCGTTTCGCCCGATGAGCTTGATCTCGGTATCGACCGCGACACCTGCCGCGCGCGCCTCTTCGATGAGCTTTTTCGCCTCTTCCGGATCGTACGGCCAAGGCTCGAGCGCATCGTCATGCCCGTTGATCCCGGAGACGACCATCTGCGACGCACGCTTGACGTCGTCGCCGAACAGCTGCGCAAGGCCTTCCCAGTCGATCGCGAGGTTGAGCCCCTTGCGGACGCGCAGGTCATCGAGCGGCGGCTTGGCGGCATCGATACGGATCGCGGTGGTCTCGGAGTTCAGGTAGGCGAAATCCGTCTCCGGATTGCTGGCGTCCTGGATGGCAATCGACGGCGTCAGGTCGGCTTCCCCGGTTTCCACCATGGCAGCTCTGATCGAGGATTCGGGCCGCCAGACATAGGTTGCCTTCGTGATCTCCGGCTTCTTGCCCCAATAGCCGTCGAACGCGTCAAGCACTACGGTTTGCGGGGAAAAGGTCGACAGCTTGAATGGGCCGGTCCCGACCGGATCGTTCACCGCCTTGTCGACCGGTGTCTTCGGCGAGACGATCATGACCACGCTCAACAGCGTCGGCATGATGGGCTCGGGCCTGTCCGACTTTATCTCGACGGTTAGATCGTCGACCGGCGTCAGCGTTAGCTTGGCATCGCCGAACTTCGCTATGTTGCTGCAAGTGATCTTGCCGCTGATCATCCTGTTGATGGAGAACGCAACCGCATCCGCGTTGAGCTCCGTTCCGTCCTGGAACTTCACGCCCTCGCGCAGCTTGATCCGCCAGGTCGTCGGGTTCACGCTGGTCCACTCGGTCGCCAATTTCGGCTGAGGTTGTCCGGTGATCGGATCGATGACGGTCAACGATTCAACGACGTTTTGGCTGAGTATCTGGCCGACATTTGTGATGATGGTGCCGCAGGGCTCCAGATTGGCCGGCTGCTCCGGCAGGACGATACGGATGTCCTGCGCCGCATCTTGTGCGACAGCCGATGGCGCGGCAGCAGTCATCAATACGACAGCTGCAATCGTATGAGCGCTTCTATTCATGTCTCTCCTCCCTTTGATATTCCGTTTTGGCTGTCGGGCGCAGGGCGAACCTCCTCGTCCCGTTCGCCCGACAATTTGCCGATCTCCCGGCGACTAGGCGGCGATCCTCTCGATCAGTCCGCGCAGCATGTCTTTTTCCTGCGGCTTCAGATCCGTCAGCGGCGGACGGAGCGGGCCGGGGGTCCGTCCTATGAGCTCGACGCCTGCCTTGATGATCGACACTGGATAACCTTGTTCGCGATCGCGCAAAGCCGCGAAGGGGAAGAAGAAGCTGTGCAGGATTTCTTCCATTGCGGCGCGATCGTTTGTCCGCATGGCCCTGTAGAAGCGCTGTGCCAATTCCGGCACGAAGTTGAAGACCGCAGAGGAATAAGTCGTCACTCCGGCGCCGTTGAAGCCTTCGGCAAAGAGCTCATGCGTGGGCATGCCACCGATGTAGCAGAGCCGATCGCCAAGTTTGGCGGTGACGTGGCGGACAAGATCGATCTTGCCCGTGCCGTCCTTGAAGCCGATGAGGTTTGGGCACGCGTCGGCAAGGCGAGCAACCGTGTCGGCATTGGCGACCGAGTTCGCACGGTTGTAGATGATGACGCCGAGGCCGGTGGATTCGCACACGGCTTTGACGTGCCGGAATATCCCTTCTTGGGAGGCTTCCATCAGATAATGAGGCAAAAGCAAAAGACCGTCGGCTCCCGCAGCCTCGGCGCGGCGAGCAATTTCCGTGGCGAGCGCCGTGCCGTAGCCACAGCCGGCGATGATAGGCACATCTCCCGAGGCATCCTTGGCCGCGCGGGTAACGTCGGCGACCTCTTCCGGCGACAGGGAGAAGAACTCGCCCGTGCCCCCGGCCGCGAACAGGGCAGCGGCACCGAACCCCGAGAGCCATGCCACATGCGCGCGATAGCTTTCGAGATTGAGGCTGAAATCCTCGTTGAAATGTGTGACCGGAAACGACAGCAGCCCTGAAGCGACACGCGACTTGATTTCATCTGGCGACAAAAGAACTCATCCCACAATTGATATGATGTCATCTAGATTCATATGATGAGTATCGGGGCGAGTCAACCGCCGGTTTTGTCCTGGTTTGCCGAGCGTCGGACGGTGAGGGCGCGATAGCGCTTTATCCCCGTCACCAGATGGCGGCGCATCGCCTCACGCGCCTTTTCCGGGTCGCGGGCGAGAATCGCATCCGCGATTTCCCTGTGCTCCTCCAGAATCGGATGGTCGCGATTGGGCAAGGGGTCGACGCCGCCCATCATCGTCTTGAACTTCACCCGCGGGATCATCCGCCGGCCGACATGTTCGAGGAATGCCTTGAACCTGGCGTTGTTCGTTGCGGTGGCGATCGCCATGTGGAACTGGAAGTCCGCCTCGTCGGTGGGTTGCCCTTGCGCCATGAGGTCGGCGAATCTTTCGACCTGGGCCTCGATTTCGGCCTCCTGCGCCGGCGAACTGCGGGCTGCGGCAAGGCCGGCTGCCTCGACTTCGATGCCGATGCGAAGCTCGAGCTCTTCGATGATATCCGAGATCTTGTTCGTTTCGTCGGTGAAGAGCTTCAATCCCTCGTCGACAGGTTTCGGGCCGAGAACGAAGACGCCGGCGCCTTGCCGCGATTCCACCAGCCCGTCGGCGCGAAGCGCGGCGATGGCCTCCCGGACCACAGTGCGGCTGAACCCGAACCGGTCAATCAGCGCAGGTTCTGTCGGCAATTTGTCGCCAGGTGCATAAAAGCCGGCTTCGATCTGCCCGCGCAGCGCATCTGCAACCTGAGAGACGAACGACCTGCGGGACGTTCGATGTTCGGCCTGCTGCATGGGTCCTCCAAACTTTTGCCGGGTCGAGACATTGCATACTCCCGGCGCAGGGCAAAAGCGAGGTCATCATATGAAAATTTGCAGTCCGAGGTCGAATGTACTTAGGTCATCATATGGCTTCTGCGCTCCGCATGTGGGCCGTCAAGTCGCCTAAAGCGGTTTTCGTCGGCACCTTGCTGATACGGCCACGGCGATGAGCGGAGCCATGGCGTGGCGGCTTTCAGGCTGCGGCCGGCGGCAGGTGATCGCGGACCCACCTGACGATCTGCCCCGCCGTCATCGCGCCGGATGCGCGCGCAACCTCCTGTCCGCCATGGAAGAGGATCATGTTCGGGATGCTGCGAAGGCCGCGCCTGGTTGCAACCGCCTGCTC
>NZ_RZTA01000179.1:0-8203 GCF_004023115.1 Mesorhizobium sp. M6A.T.Cr.TU.017.01.1.1 | reverse complement strand
CGCAGGCCCTCAACCTGCCGGCGACCGACCCATGGCTTGCCGCCGACCGCCTGCACCGTGAATTTCAGGTGGTCGGCTTCTATCTCTCCGCCCATCCGCTGGATGAATACAAGGCGGCGCTGCAGAAGATGCGGGTGCAGACCTGGGCCGAATTCTCGGCCGCCGTCAAACGCGGTGCTGCCGCCGGGCGGCTTGCCGGAACCGTCACCACCAAACAAGAGCGCAAGACGCGCACCGGCAACAAGATGGGCGTCGTGCAGTTTTCCGACACGTCGGGCCAGTATGAGGCGGTGCTGTTTTCCGAGGGGCTGGCGCAGTATCGAGACCTGCTCGAGCCCGGCCGTTCGGTGGTGATCACCGTTTCGGCCGAGGACAGGCCCGAAGGCGTCAATCTGCGCATCCAGACCGTGCAGTCGCTGGAGGACGAGGCAAGCCGCATCCAGAAGGCCTTGCGCATCTTTGTCAGGAATGACCGACCGGCGTCGGCGATTCAATCGCAGCTTACCCAGCGCGGCGACAGTCAGGTGAGCATTATCGTTATCAAGGACGAGGCGCAGGGCGAGGTCGAGATCGAGCTGCCCAACCGTTACCGTGTCTCGCCGCAGATAGCGTCGGCGATGCGCGCGGTGCCGGGCGTGGTGGAAGTGGAACTGGTGTGACCTAACGGGATTAGCACGGTTCCGTCTGTTTCGACCGTATGCCGTCAGTCAGCGCCGGCATGCCCAGCGCCGTCATTGCCCGGTGATAACGCCGCTGGTATTGTGAGCTCGGCGGCCTGGGTCTTTCGGCGGCCGGGGGAGTGCGTCATGGACGAGCGGACAGCCGCTGCCGAACTCCAGAAGATGGCGAATGGGTTCCAGGTATCTCAGGCGATATGCGTCGCCGCCACGCTGGGCATCGCAGACCACCTTAAGGACGGAAAACGCACCAGCGGCGAACTTGCCGCGTTGACCGATGCCCATCCGCAGGCGCTCTACCGGCTGTTGCGCGCCCTTGCGTCGGTCGGCGTGTTCCATGAAGCGGAAGACCGGCTCTTCTCACTGACCCCGGTTGGCAGCGCGTTGCGATCCGATGTTCAGCATTCGGTCGCGCCGTGGGCTATCCTGGCCGGACGGCCCTATTTCCGTCAGGCATGGAGCGATCTGCTGCACAGTGTCAGCACCGGCGAAAACGCCTTTCGCCATGCTCATGGCAAGGGCGTTTGGGAATATCGGGCGGAGCATCCGGAAGAGTCCGTCATCTTCGACCGGGCGATGACGGCCATGTCGCGTGGCGTCGCCGCCGCGGTGATCGCGGCCTATGACTTCCGGCCGTTCTCTGTCGTCATGGATGTCGCGGGCGGGCAGGGCGCGCTGCTTGCCGAAATCCTCTGCCGCAATCCCGGCCAGCGCGGCATTCTTTTCGATCAGCCGCAGGTCGTGGCAAAGGCCGGCCCGGTCTTTGACGCCGCGGGCGTGGCCGATCGTTGCGATATCGTTGCCGGCGATTTCTTCGTCTCGGTGCCCGAGGGCGCCGATGCGATTGTGCTTAAATGGATCTTGCATGACTGGGACGACGACACAAACATCCGCATCCTGAAAACCTGCCGCCGGGCAATGCGCCCAGAAGGCAAACTGCTGGTGCTCGAGAGCATTCTGGCGCCGCCCAACGAAGGCGCCGGCGCAAAATTCGGCGATCTGAACATGCTGGTCATGCCGGGCGGGCAGGAGCGCACGGCGGAAGAATTCAGGGTGCTGCTTGCAGCGTCGGATTTCCGGGTCGCGAATATTGTTGAAGCCGGACCTCGCATCAGCATCATCGAGGCGGAACCGGTCTGAATTGCTTTCCGGGTCTGAAACTCTCCGGATGTTCTCAACCCACGGCGGCTTATCCCTGCTCTGCGCACTGGACGGCTGTTGCAGCGAACGTTATCGCAGTTGCCATGAAGGCGGCAGACAAGGACGGAGCGCGGGAGTTATCAGCCTTGGCGCGGCTGCGCGATACGTTGCGCAAGCTTTATCACGGGCGCACACCTGCGGCTTTCCGGTTTCAACTGGCGGCGATCATCATCGACCTTGCCATCATCGCCTTCTTCATCGCCACACCGGTGATCCAGGAGTCGTCCTCGTTCCTCTGGCTTGATTATTCTGTCGCAGCACTTGTCGCCGCCGACATGATTGCCAGGCTGCTAGCCTCCAATGACATGCTGCGCCTGCTGAAACAGCCGGCGTCGTGGATCGACGCCTTCATCCTGCTGACGTTGCTGATGCCTTCGGCGCTGGCCAATCTGGGTTTCCTGCGCATCCTGCGGTTGTGGTCGCTGTCGCGCAGCGGCGCGCTGTGGCGGTATTTCGAGATGCGCGGCCTCAAAAAATGGCGCGAGGCAAGCCACGCGGTCATCAATCTCCTGACATTCCTGTTTGTCGTCACCGGCTTCGTCTACACCTTCTTCTTCCGCACCGGGGCCGGTCTCGAAGGCTATGTCGACGCGCTTTATTTCACCGTCGCGACGGTGACAACGACCGGTTTCGGCGACATCGTGCTGCCGGGGATAGCCGGCAAGCTCACCGCGATTGTCACCATGATCATCGGCATATCGCTGTTCGTCAGGCTGGCGCAGGCGCTCTTCCGCCCCGCCAAGGTCTTCTTCCCGTGCCCGCAATGCGGCCTTCAGCGGCACGAGCCCGACGCCGTCCACTGCAAGGCCTGCGGGCATCTTCTCAAGATACCCGACGACGGTATTTGAGCTCCGACGGAACTATGATACCGCGATCTCAGCCGGTTTCGTCGCTTTCCGTTGCAGATTGAGCAGATTGCCCATCAGGATCAGCAAGGCGCCACCGGCGGTGAAAGCGTCGATCTGCTCGTGGTAAAGCAGCCAGCCGATCAGCGCCGACAGCGGCACGCGCAAAAAGTCCATCGGCGAGATGACGGTCGCGTCGGCATAGGCGAGCGCGCGGGCCATGCAGAAATGCGACGACATGCCGGTGAAGGCGATCAGCAGGATCCACGGCCACAGTTCGAGCGGCGGATTGCGCCATTCGTAGAGCGCCGGGACAAGGCCGAGCACCGACTGGATAAGCAGCATCCAGAAGATGATGCGCACGACGCTGTCCGTCCGCGTCAGCGACTTGACCAGAACCACGGATATGCCGAAGCAGACGGCGGCGCCCAGCACGACGACATGTCCCGGATCGACGGAGCCCGCTCCCGGACGCACGATGATCATCGCGCCGATCAGCCCCAGCATGATCGCCGCAACCTTGGGCCGGCTTAGCCTTTCACCGAGGAAGCCGACCGCCAGGATGGCCGTCCAGATCGGCGTCGTGAATTCGATGGAGATCAGCACGGCCAGCGGGATCAGCGTCAAGGCGTAAAGCCACGCCGCCTGGCCGATAAAATGGACGACGTTGCGGACGATATTGGCCAAGGGCCGTTTGGTGCGCATTGCCGCAAAACCGCCTGATATCATCACCAGCGGCAGGAGGATGAAAAAGCCGATGACCGAGCGCAGCTCCAACACCT
This sequence comes from Mesorhizobium sp. M6A.T.Cr.TU.017.01.1.1, assembly GCF_004023115.1. NCBI lineage: Bacteria > Pseudomonadati > Pseudomonadota > Alphaproteobacteria > Hyphomicrobiales > Phyllobacteriaceae > Mesorhizobium > Mesorhizobium sp. M6A.T.Cr.TU.017.01.1.1. Next base: position 4,699 of record NZ_RZTA01000179.1, on the reverse strand, counting down.
GGAAGACGTTGAGTTCGGCCGTCGTGGCACGGCCGGCGACCGACATCGCCAGAAACGATGCGATCGACAGCGCCATCCAGAATGCGGCCTTGGGTATCGATGGTGAGGGTGCCATGCGCGCTATGTCGCAAGCCGGGACGTTCACTGCAACCGCTAGTCGACGCATTCGGCTGGGCCAGAAGCGACGTGTTGCAAAACAGTCATGTTGAAGGCGGAACCTGCCGAAGTGGCGGGCGTTGATTCGTAGTGTTTACCTGCCTAGCAGGGAGTGCCTTGTTTCCGATCTCAACGAGGAGAGATCCGATGAAATCATTCGCACGATTTGCACTCGCCGGCTGCCTAGCGGCAGCGGCTGGCGCAGCTCACGCCGACGAAGCCGATTTCCTCCGCTCGTTCCAGGGGAATTTTGCCGGCAAGGGGACCGTCAAGGTAACCACCGATGCGCCGACGGTGAACGTCTCCTGCCGCTTCAATTCCGACGCGACATCGAGCTCATTGTCGCTGGACGGCACCTGCCGCGGTCTGGTCGTGGTGACGCGCGCCATCAGTGCCGATCTGAAGTCCAGCGGGACGAAGTACACCGGCACCTATGTCGGATCCCGCACCGGGCCGGCGCAGCTTAGCGGCAGGCGCTCGGGCAATGCGATCAATCTCGGCATCCGCTGGGCGAAGGAGGTCAACGGCGATCGCACGGCGCAAATGACGGTCGAGAAGAGCGGCGAGGACGGCATGCGGCTGACCGTTATCGACGTCGACCCAAAAACCGGTGAGCGCGTGATGACCAGCCGGATCGATTTGAGGCGCATCTGAAGGCCGCTCTATCTTCTTGTTTGAGCATGATCTTTTCCGAGCCGAAGGTTCGGCATCATGCTCAGTCCTCGATCGGCTCGGGCGGGTGAGCGCTGCGGCCCTTGCCGAAGGTATAGCCGGTCTCCACGGCCTTGCGGCCGAATTTGTCGCGCAGCGTGTCGATGGCGCCTTCGGCCATGGCGCGCTTGCGTGACTGGATATCGACGAGGTCGGGCGGATCGGCCTTTTCGTCATTCGAGAGGTCGCTGACGCCGATGCCAAGCAGCCGGTATCTTGTGCCATCCGTTTCCTTGCGCAGCAGCTCGAGCCCGGTCGAAAAAATGCGGTCGGCCAGCCGTGTCGGGTCGCCGAGCTGGCGGTTGCGCGTGCGGGTCTTGAAATCCTGGGTCTTTAGCTTCAGCACGACGGTGCGCCCGGCAATGCCGGATTTTTTCAGCCGCCCCGAGACCTTTTCCGACAGCGCCCTCAGCACCGAAACCAATTCATCCAGCGACGCGATGTCTGTGTCGAAGGTGGTCTCCGCCGAGACGCTTTTCGCATCCTGGTCAGGATGGACGCGGCGATCGTCCTCGCCGCGCGAAAGGCGGTAGAGCCGGTCGCCCATCACGCCATAGCGGCGCATCAGGTCGCCGCGCTCCATGCGCTGCAACTGGCCGATCATGCGGATGCCGTCCCGTTCAAGCGTGGCGGCGAAGGCTTTCCCCACGCCCCAGATCAGCGTCACCGGCTGCTCGGCGAGAAAGCCGGCCGCCTCGGCCTCGCCGATCACCGAAAAGCCGCGCGGCTTGCGAAAATCCGACGCCACCTTGGCCAGGAACTTGCAGTAGGAAAGGCCTGATGAAACGGTGATGCCGATCTCCTTCTCCACACCAAGCGCGAAGCGTGCCAGCACCACCGCCGGCGGCAAGCCATGCAGGCGCTCGGTGCCGGCAAGGTCCAGAAACGCTTCGTCGATGGAGATCGGCTCGACCAGCGGCGTCAGCGCCTGCATCATGGCGCGCACCTCGCGGCCGACGCGTACATATTTTTCCATGTCCGGCGGGAGGACGACCGCTTCCGGGCAGGCTTCAAGCGCCTTGAACATCGGCATTGCCGAGCGCACCCCGTGGATGCGGGCGATGTAGCAAGCGGTGGAGACGACGCCGCGCTTGCCGCCGCCGATGATCAACGGCCGGTCCTTCAACGTCGGGTTGTCACGCTTTTCGACCGCCGCGTAAAACGCATCGCAATCGATATGGGCAAGATGCAGCCGGTAGAGCTCCGGATGGCGAGCAAGCCGCGGGCTGCCGCAGCGATCGCAACGCCGTGCCTCGCTGCGCTGGAAGGTCAGGCAGTCGCGGCAAAAACCGTGATCGGGATTGTTGACAGAAGCCGCCATCGCTGCGAACATAAAGAGAACAAATGCAATGGTACGTCAGGACGGACGCCACGACAAGGCGGTGGGCCGGGAGAGAGCTCATGAATACGACCATAGCGCCGCTGGTGCCCGAGCTTTGGGCGGATTTCGAAGATCTTTTCGGTAAGCAAGGCGCCTGTTACGGCTGCTGGTGCACACATTTCCGGCTGTCGCCGGCAGCTCGCCGCGCCAGCAACCGGGAGCGCAACAAGGACCACATCAAGGCGCGGATCGAGGCTGGGCCGCCACCTGGCCTGCTGGCGTTCGAGGATGGCAAGGCGGTTGGCTGGATGCAGATCGGCCCGCGCGCCGACGTGCCCGAATGGAACAATAAGGGCAGGGGGTCGGCGCCGGTCGATCCCGCCGATGCCGCGGATCCGGGCGTCTGGGCAATTTCGTGCTTCTTCATCCGCGTTAAAGCGCGCGGCAGGGGCGTCACCCATCGCCTGGTCGAAGGCGGCGTCGAGTTTGCCCGACAGAATGGGGCGCGACTGGTCGAGGCATGTCCGATCGATGTGTCGAAAGATTCGCGTTCGATCGGCCTGTTCGTCGGCTCGTCGCGGGTGTTTGAGAAAGCCGGCTTCGAGAGGCTGGTCGAGCGCAAGGCAGGCCGGCCACTGATGCGATTGGTGCTATAGTTGTGAGCTTTGCGCGCCGCTGTCGCGACGGTCGCTCGGCGGCGCCCGAATTATCGTGGCCTGCCTGCAATCAGACGGTTGACGTTCAGCAGGAATAAATCCGCCTGCGGCCCGTTCCTCCTCGGATTTTTCCATGGAGGCTATCGATGTTCCATTTTCCCCAGACCTCTCGCTCGATCCGGTTTCTCTGTCGGCCGGAAGACCATGGCGTCATCGCCCCGCCAGTGGCGGCCAAGACGGTCCTGCCGGACTGGTTCCGCAAATTGCCGGCGGTCGATTCGCAGCATGCGTCGGCCAACAACAACGGTCTGACCGTCAAGCGCTGCATGCCGTTTCTCGATGCGATGACAACCGGCTGGATCCTGCCGCTCGCGGCAACCGTCCGCCTTGAGATCAAGAATGGCGGCCGCACCGTCGATGCCGGCTGGGAGTTCGACAGGACTATGGTGAGCAATCATGGCGCCCATCAGGTCGCCGGCAACCCGAAGGAGCCGGGCCCGCCGTGCAAGTTTCACAACTACTGGTCGATACGTACCCCGCCGGGCTGGAGTTCCTTGTTCCTGCCGCCGCTCAACAGACCGGCTCAGCCTTTCGAATGCGTCGCCGGTATCGTCGATACCGACACTTATGCAGCCGACATCCATTTTCCATTCTTCGCGACTGCGCCTGATGGACTCTACGTCATTGAAAAGGGCACGCCGCTCGTCCAGGTCATACCGGTTCGCCGCGAAGGTGCGGCGCTCAAGGCGGAGATCCGGGCGGAGACCGGAGCCGAGGCGACGGAACGCGAAACGGTCTATCGCAACACGATTGCGAGCGAAGGCTGGTATCGCAAATGGGCCCGCGCGGCCCGCTAACTCTTTCCCGGAGAAGAATGCGAAACGGGGGCCGCTGGGCCCCCGTTTCTTTGTGGATCGATAGAGCGGCGGACTTTCAAGTCGAAGCGTACCGCCGCTCTATCTCTGGGCCCGATGCTCTAGCGGGACCGCCAGTGGCGCGGCCCGCGATCCGAACTATTCGAGCTCGAGTTGGAGGAGCTGTTCGACGATGAGTTCGAATTGGAGTTGCTCGACGAATTGGAGCTGGAATTCGACGAACTGTTGGACGATGAGTTCGAACTCGAATTGCTCGACGAATTGGAGCTCGAATTTGACGAACTGTTGCCCGCGACGATGAAGGCACCGTCGCTTTGGCTGGTCATTGCGGCCGGCGGACGCTCGGTTTCCAGGGGCGCCGCGGGATACTCCTTCGCCTGCGCCGCGGTGCTTGCGAGGGCTGCCATTCCTGCGACCAGTGTCGACTTGAGTTTCCAGTGTCTTGTCATGGTGGTTACTCCTTTTTCAGACTGGACCGGCAGTTGCGGTCCGGCGGAGTAACGGGCGATCGCCGGCTTTATTCCATTCAAGAGAAGCCGGCCGCCGCAGCTTTACTTCTGATCCTTCTGGCGGACCTCGGTCAGCGCTTTAACTTCCTCCTCGGCTGACATTGGCGCGCCCGCTTCGATCGCCGAAAGATAGGCGTCGAGGGCTTCGGCCGACGAGGCCGGGGCATAGCCTCCGGCGTCGCCCGGCGCCACGACCGCGAAGCTGACGCGCCATTCGTCGCCGGAACGGCAGGCGACCGACATCACCGTGGAGCGGTCCTGCGAGTCGACCTCGAATTCGCGACACAAATCCTGCGAATTGTTGCGGAAGGTGGCGATAGCCCGGAACCGATCGCTGATCCCGGCGAGCTTGATTTCCTTCCCGGATTCGACCGTTTCAAGGGCTTGGCCGAGGGCTGGCCTGATGACGCCGGCAACCCACAGCCCGCCCTGTGCGCGTTCGTTGGTGCCTGCAGCCCAATACCCGGCGAG
>NZ_RZTA01000178.1:0-8371 GCF_004023115.1 Mesorhizobium sp. M6A.T.Cr.TU.017.01.1.1 | reverse complement strand
CGTCTGCGCTTTCGAAGCGTCATTGACCGTCATGATGGAAACCGCCCCAGGACAGAATACTACAAATGCAGGAGGTCGAATACTGCATCTGCCCGATCCCGCCGCAGGCGCACAAATTGCACGATCGCTTGCAGCAACAAGCTGCAATCAGGGGAGGTTTCCATGCGTCCTGTTTCCATAGTGCTGGCATGCACGATCTTGAGTCTTTCCGCCGCCCAGTCGCCGTCGTTCGCAAGAGGATGCAGGCAGGTGCTGGAATCGGATGTGAAAATCACGAGCATGCGCCTCTATGCCGACATCCTGGCCAATGCCGCCCGCAACGGCTGGGACTACACGCCTGAATCGATCGTCAGCGGCTCAAAGCGGCATTTCGAGGAGATGAAGCTCCAGTTGAACGACGCCGGCTATGAGATCGTCCCCGTCGGCGCCCGCCCGTATTGCAAACGGTTGGATAAGCTCGCCGCCCGCTAGCAACCAGCGATCCGCCCTTTGCGGCGCAAGCTTTCGGCAATGTTGAGCAGAAGACCGTGCCGGATATATTTCGATCCGCTCAGCGCCGTGGGCTGTCAACGAGCGTCCATAAACCTTCCCGATGCTGCCGCCAGACAGCCGGGCGACACCTCAGGCAAACGCGCCGGGTACACACCCGGGCAGCAAACCATCCACTACCCACTGGGACGTCGTAACTCATGAGTGGGATTTGATGGGGCTCGAAGACGACCATGCGCCACTCCGCCTGGATCACGCGCTGTACCATTTGGACGGCACGCCAGCCGGCCGGCGCAACGCCTCGGCGCTGGCCGATGTCCAGTCCTTCGAACCGTCGATGCTCGACGAAAAACCGTTACCGAGGCTGCGGCCGAAAAGCGCTATCCCCGATTGGTATCGGGTGGTGCGGGCGCTGTCGCGGTTTACCGCTGCAATCCGCTCGCGCATGGTCGGTCCCGGCGGATATTACAATCTCGGCAATGCGCTCGGGCTGGTGACGGGTGTCACGGTCCAGATCGTCGCCGTGCCGCGAGGTCCCGGCCTGAGTGGTTCTGCCGCGCTCCTCGATTATTTCGCCGGCAGCATCGCCGCCATGGCACTGACACTGGCCACGCTGGTCTTCTTCTACAGCGGCGAAATCTACTGCCGCGCCTGGGCTAGAAAGCCGAGCCCCGACGCGTCCCTGAACCGCCTTGGCGACATACTGTCGGGGGTCGGGGCGATTGGGCTTGGCATCGCCCTGTTCCTGTTCGGTGAGCCTGTGCTTGCGGCGACCTCGGGCCTGCTGCATGCACTCGGCAAGTTTGGCAGCGCTTTCGCGGCCGGCAGGCCGTTGCCCGGCTGGCAAGCCACCTGGCCCGACCCGTTCCGCAGCGCCGTGCTGGCCAGCCGCCTTCCGGCGATGGTAGCGGCGGCGGCGGGGATCGGCGGTGCCTTGCCGCCGGTGTGGTCGGGCGCTTCGTCGACGCTCGTTGCTGCGCCGCTGACATTGCTCGTCTGCTACCTGCTATGGGCAAAGGCCGACCTGCTGCTGCTCCAGGACGGGCGAGCCGAGCGCGCGCTGGCTTCGCACGCCGGAAACCGCCGAGATGCAGTTTGACGCCCGCATCGAAAATCCAAATCGGCAAGCCGGCGGTGGCAGACTGAGAGATTATCGGGGCAATGCGTAGTCGCGGACTCCTCGGCAAGGCCTCAACCGAGCCTTGCCAGCTTTGCGGCGTCGCGTATGGCTTGCACGGCATGCGGGTTTGTCACGGGATAGGCTGCGACGAAGCGTTCGACCGAAAAGTCCGGGAATTCAGCTTTCAAGCGGGCTGCAATCCTGGCCGCCTCGCCGGTCTCGCTCACGGCTGCATGCGCCAGCGCCAAAAACATCAGCACGTTCGGAGAATCCGGCGAACTCCTGCGGAGCGCTGCGATGGCTTCGCGATGCCTGCCGGCGACGAACAGGATGCGGCCTTGCATGCCGAAATACCAGGGCGGGGCCAGTGGATTGAGGCGCATGGCGCGCTCGATGAGCGGGATCGCCTCGGCCGGATCGCCGGCGACAAGCGCCTTGCTGCCGGCCAGCAGCGCCAGCGTGTCGGCATGATTGGAGCCGTATTCGAAGCCACGCTGATACGCGCGCTCTGCCCCCTCAAAGTCGCCGAGACATCCCTTGAGATCGCCAAGGCAGGTGTGGGCGGCGCTGTCCGTCGGGTCGAGCCGCAAGGCGTTTTCGACCGCCGCCCGCCAGTTCTCGATTGAGCCCGGCACATCGTCGCCAAAGCCGTTGCAGGCCTCGATGGAATAGGCATAGGCAAGCTCGGTCCAGGCCCTGACCAGAGTTGGGTCAAGCTCCAGCGCTCGTGAAAGCAGGCGGATTGCCTCGACATTGCCGGCGCGGCTGAACATGTTGTGCTGTTCGACGCCAAGCAGATAAAAGTCGTAGGCCCGCAGGCTGGCCGGCGGCTTGCGGCGGACCGCATTGCGGCCCACCGTGGCGATCGCCCCAAAACAGCCAGCAAGGACATTGATGACGCCTTCCGTCAGGCTGTCCTGCAGTTTGAAAACGTCCTCGACCGGACGGTCGTAGCGCTCGCTCCAAAGGCTGACGCCGTTCTCCGCATCGGCAAGCTCTATCGTCAACCGAACCCGCCGCTCTTCGGCGCGCAACTGGCCCGACACGAGATAGGTGGCGCCCAGCGCCTTGCCGTCCGCCGCGAAGTCGGCCGGCTTGCTGCCCAGCGATTTCATCGTGTGGAAAGCGATGACCGGCAAGCCCGCGTATCGCGCCAGGTCGATGGTGATGTCCGACGACAGACCGTCGGCAAAGCGCTGCCAGCGCTCTTCGGAATTCAGACATTCGATCGGGAATATGGCGAGCACCGGCGAGGCGTCGGACAAGGACGGAGCCGGCTGCGCGCTGGTGGCGCCGGCAAAATACGATGCGAGAGCGACTTTGTTGCGGACGCCAAGTTTTTCATAGATCGAGGCGAGATGGGTGCGGACGGTCGAGGGGGCGATGAACAGCGCCTCGCCGATCTCGCGATAGGTCAGGCCGGCGGCAAACTTCTCCGCGACCGCGCGCTCGCGGTCGGATAGAGCCGGCGAAGACGTCGCGATGCGGTTCATGGCAAATTTCCTGCCACCGGACGGAGAGACGGGTTCAACTGCTGCCGACGCAGGATACTACAAATGGAGAACCCTAAACACCGCATCTGGCCGATTGTGATGTCGCGCTTCGAAGCCGAAAGCTTCTCGCACGCCGCTCCGACCAGCCGCTGCGCTCCATTCGATTTCAGCACAATATCAGCATCCGTTCAGGACGCGGATGCCATGTCGCGGCGATGCTCTCTCGGGAGACAAACCCGATAAGCGGCCATGACAATTGCCCTGACAGAAGACCTCCTCGCCAGGATCGATCGCAAGATCGAAGACGCCGGCTCGGCGCCCGGACTGCGCAATCTGGAGGATCGCGACTATGCCGACATTCGCACGCAGCTGCTTGCGGGACGCCCGCGCGACGTTTGGGTGTTCGCCTATGGCTCGCTGCTGTGGAACCCATGCTTCGAATTCGTCGAGGAGCGACCGGCGACCGTGCATGGCTGGCATCGGCGATTTTCGCTATGGCTGACCCGCTGGCGCGGCACGCGCGAGCGGCCCGGGCTGATGCTTGCGCTCGACCGTGGCGGCAGCTGCCGCGGTGTCGTCTACCGTCTCCCCGACCTTGATATCGACGCGGCAATCGACCGGCTGCTGCGCCGGGAGATGAGCGCCAACCCGCCGACCAACATTCCGCGCTGGGTCTCGGTTCGAGGCACGGCTGGGAATTTGCGGGCCATCGCCTTCGTCGCCGACCGGAATGGCCCCGCCTATGCCGCAGGCCTTAACGAGCAGACCACGGTGGAAATCCTGTCGCTCGCCGCCGGCCACATCGGAAGCTGCGCCGACTATCTGCGCCGCACCGTCGTTCAGCTCGAAGCCCGCAACATCCGCGACGCCACGCTATGGCGGCTGCAGGGCAAGGTCGCCGCCTACCTCGGATCACTGCAATCCGGCACGCCCTTGCCGGCACCAATCCTGGAGATCGAACATGCATGCGAAGGTTGAAGAACCATTCCTCCCGTCGGCTCTGGCGCGGGAAGCGGTGCACCGGATCCTGTCGACGGGCAACGTTGAATTCTATGGCGGCGAAACGGCTCAGATGCTGCACTATCTCGACCTGCTGACGCCGAGTGAGACAGCCATGATCCCTGCCAAAACAATTCCTGCAGAAACGAGGCCGCGCCTGTGGCAGCGCCTTTCCGGCATCTTTCGGGCTTGACCTTTACAGGCTTATGCGGCTCCGATGATCGCTGCGCAATCAGGCGCAGCGGTGGTGCAGGAGCTTGGCACACCAGGTCGGCAGCTCGGTTCTCGATCTCGACCGCGGCACATTGCGGCGTGACGGCGAGATCGTGCCGGTGCGGCCAAAGACCTTCGATCTGCTGGCCTTCCTGGTGCGTAATCCCGGCCGAGTGCTGAGCAAGGACGAACTGTTACAGGCGGTCTGGCCCAGCACCATCGTGACAGAAGATTCGCTCACGCAATGCATTCGCGATGTGCGCAAATGCATAGGCGACGAGACGCAGTCGCTGGTTCGCACTGTGCCTCGGCGCGGCTACATGTTCCGAGCTGCCGACGACGGTCTGTCCGCTTCGCTGCCGCCGGCCACCGCTGCGGTTCAGATTGAACGAGCGCCCGAGCCGATGGTCGCCATCCTGCCGTTTCGCGTCAACATTGACGATGCGACGGCAAAGCCGCTCTTCGACGGCGCGGTCGAGGAGATCATCAACGCGCTTTCCTACTTCAAGACCATCGCGGTGTTGGCACGCCATTCGGCCTTCGCGCTTGCCGAACATTCCGACCAGGACATCTGGGCGACCGCCGAGCGCCTCGGCGCCGACTATGTTGCGGAAGGCAGCGTCGAGAGCGCCGACGGCGGCTACAGCACGCACGTCGTCCTGTCAGAGACAGCGTCCGGCCGGCGCATATGGGCGCAGACGTTTTCATTCAGGACGAGCGAGATTTTCGCTTTTCAGAGAACAGTGGCGCAACGGATTGCGACCGCGCTGGTCGCCAACATCGAGAGCGCTGCCATGCGGCGCACATCCCCGGCGCCCGCCGCCAACGTCGAAGCCTATGTCCACATCTTGCGCGGCATGGCGCTTCTGCGCAGCTATGGCGAGGGCGTCAACCAGCAGGCCCGCGAACATTTGCTGAAGGCGCTCGAACGCGATCCGGATTCGGGGCTCGCTCACGCCTATCTCGCCTTAGCGGACATGATCATAGGCGGCTATGGCGGCGCGCCTCGCGCCTTGCTTGATCAGGCGCGGGACCGTGCCCTGCACGCCACGGCACTCAGCCCGGACGAGGCCCGTTGCCACCGCATCCTGGCCTTGATCCTTATCTACCTGGCCGAATTCGACGCCGCCGCACGCCATTTCGCGCGCGCATTGGATCTTAATCCCTACGACGCCGACACGTTGGCCCAGACGGGCTTTTTCGAGGTCATACGCGGTCATGGCGAGACCGGCCTGATGCTGCTGGACCAGGCGATCCAACTCAATCCGATGCATCCCGCCTGGTATTATTACGACCGGGGTGAGGCCCTGCTTGTCCTTGGTCGCTACCCGGAAGCGGCGGCGTCTTTTTCCTGCCTTCCGCGAAAGAGTGCCTGGCAATGGGCGCGGCTGGCTGCCTGTCACGCGCTTGACGGCAATATCGACAAGGCAAGGGCCTGCACCAGGGAAGGCCGCCGCCTAAATCCCGGCCTGACCGAACAGGCAATCATGGCGGACCTTCACATGATGCGCTCGGAAGATCGGGAGCGGATACGGTCCGGTCTCGAGTTGGCTGGATGGGATGACGCGCAAATGCCGACAACATCATGAGCAGCACCGGCGGCGCTGGGCACATGACGCGGCCCCGAGTCGAATCCGCCCGTTCTTGCGCAAACCTCCGGCCTTGGCTAGCATCCGCCCGCAGGCACCGAGCGGAGGAGAACGTCGCGGTGGACCGGCTGGAGCGCCGTTGCGTCCCCTTGGGCGCTCAAAGGACACTCCATTTCTAGATCGACGCATGAACCTGCCGGAGACCCATTCCGGTTTTCGGGGTCGTGCGCTCATGTGGAGGAGACTAAATTGATGAACAGACGTGAATTCCTGCTGTCGTCCGTGGCGATGAGCACATTGGCGCTGGCCGCTCCGCAACCGGCATTCGCCCAGGACAAGCTGACCATCCTGGGTTCGGTGCCCAGCCTCGGCTTTCCGTTCTTCGTTCACATGCTGAACCAGATCAAGGCGGAGGCGCAGGCGCAAGGCGTCAATCTGACCGAGAGCGATGGCCAGAATTCGGCACCCAAGCAGACTGCCGATATCGAGGCGGCGCTTGTGCAGAAGGTCGACGCCATCGTCATCTCGCCGCTCGACGTCAACGCGCTGGCGCCGGCCATCGAGCAGGCGGTGCAGGCCGGCATTCCCGTCGTCACCATCGATCGCCGCGTCGACGGCGTCGAAGGCATCCTCGCCCATGTCGGCGCCGACAATGTCAAGGGCGGCGAGGCCGAGGCGCAGGCCATGGTGGCGGCGTTCCCGAACGGCGCCAAAATCTTCCATCTGCAGGGCCAGCCAGGTGCTGGGCCCGCGATCGACCGCAACAAGGGCGTGCACAATGTTCTCGATCCGCTGAAGGACAAATACCAGATCATCTTCGAGCAGACCGCGAACTTCGCCCGCGCCGAGGCGCTCTCCGTCACCGAAGCCGGCCTTGCCGCCAACGGCAAGCCCGACGCGATCATCTGCGCCAACGACGACATGGCGCTTGGCGCGGTTGAAGCCTGCGCGGCGCGCAACTTCACCGACGTGAAGATCTATGGCTTCGATGCGCTTCCCGAAGCGCTGGTCGCCGTGCGCGACGGCAAGCTGGCCGGCACGGTCGAACAGTTCCCCGGCGAGCAGTCGCGCACCGCGGTGCAGATCGCCGTCGCCTATGCCAAGGACAAGACCGAGCCCAAGGAAAAGCTCGTGCTGCTGACGCCGATCGTCATCGGCAAGGACAATCTCGATAAGGCTGAAAGGCTTGGCGAGACGAAGTAGGAGCACAAAAGGGGCGCACAGCAGCAAAAGTAGCGTTCTGTCGCGCCCCCCTCTGCCCTGCCGGGCATCTCCCCCACTTGGGGGGAGATCGGCAGCTTCGCCGATAGCGCCTTTTTTGCAACGCAGGAGATTGGCGAAAGCCAAGGCGACATCCAATCTCCCCCCTCGTGGGGGAGATGTCCGGCAGGACAGAGGGGGGCGCTGTCCCGCCAGCCTGCGTGGGAATCGGAATTCAAGGAGGATCGCTTGTCTCCAGCAGAAGCCGCAGCGCCGTTGCTATCCCCGGCCCTCCTCGCCGTCGAGGGCGTGACCAAGCGCTTTGCCGGCGTGACCGCGCTCAGCGATGTCTCGCTCGAAGTTCGGCCCGGCGAAATCCTCGGCCTGCTCGGCGAGAACGGCGCCGGCAAGTCGACGCTGCTCAAGATCCTGTCCGGCGTGATGCCGCCCACCAGCGGCCGCATCGTCTTCGACGGCGTCGAATTCGCTCCGCACAATCCGCAGGACGCCAAGCGCCTCGGCATCGTCACCATCTACCAGGAACTGAGCCTGATCCCGACGCTGACGGTGGCGGAGAACATCTTCATCGGGCGCGCGCCGCTCGGGCCCCTCGGACTGGTGAGCTGGCGGAAGATGGAGGAAGCCTCCCGCGGCATCATCGCCCGCGTCGGTCTGGATCTCGACCCGGCGACGCCGGTGTCGGCACTGTCGGTGGCCGAGCAGCAGCTGGTCGAGATCGCCCGGGCGCTGTCGCTGAAGAGCCGCCTCATCATCATGGACGAGCCGACCTCGGCGCTGACCGAAACCGAAGTGCAGAAACTGATGTCGATCATGGGCCGGCTGCGCAAGGACGGCGTCGCCATCATGTTCGTCACCCACCGGCTGGAAGAGGCCTCTGCCATCTGCGATCGCATGACAGTGCTGCGCGACGGCAGGTTGGCCGGCCATCTCGATCGCGAGGGCGGGCCAATCAAGCTGCCGAAAATCATCGAGAAGATGGTCGGCCGCGCCGCATCCGAGCTTTATGCCAGGCCGACACTGCGCGACGTCGCCGGCGACGTCAGGCTCTCGGTGCGCGGCCTGCGCACCGTGCGCGATCCGCAGGCGCCGCACGCGATCGTGCTCGAAGGCGTCGACCTCGATCTCAAGGCGGGCGAGATCCTCGGTGTCGCCGGCCTCGTCGGCTCCGGCCGCACCGAGCTTGCCCGCGCCATCTTCGGCGCCGACCGCATTGCCGCCGGACAGCCCCTCGATGGGCTGCTCGGGCG
>NZ_RZTA01000177.1:0-8499 GCF_004023115.1 Mesorhizobium sp. M6A.T.Cr.TU.017.01.1.1 | reverse complement strand
CAAGAGACCGGACATCGGCGCCGAGGTGAGAGCGCTGACGATCGGCAATTATCTCGTGCTTTATCGCTTGGCAAAACAACGCGTCGAGGTCGTTCGCTTCGTGCATGGCGCGCGCGACGTCTCGGCGCTATTTTGAAAGATCATGGCAACTGCAATTGGCAGCAGCTGGCGGACATCACGCCCTGAGCAGAGGCTGGCATGGCGACAATGAAACAACTCCTTCTTCTGCGTCATGCCAAGTCGAGTTGGGACGATCCTGACCTCATCGACTTCGACCGGCCGCTTTCCGGGCGCGGGCTGAAGGCGGCCCCGCTGATCGGGCGCGAACTGGCCAGGCAGGGCTGGCTGCCCGATGTGGCGCTGGTATCTCCAGCGCTGCGCAGCCGCGACACATGGCGGCTGGTCTCGGCGGAATTGCCGGCGAAAACGCCGGCCAAATTTGTTCAGGCGCTCTACGAGGCCAGTGCGGCAGACGTTCTCGCCAAGGTACGGCAGGCAAATGCTGTAACAAGCACCCTTCTGGTGATTGGCCACAATCCCGGTCTGGAGGAATTCGCGCGCCGGCTTGCCGGCGCCGGATCGGATGCCGCGGCACTCAAAAGGCTTGAAGAAAAATTTCCGACGGCGGCGCTTGCCCGCTTCGTTTTTGACGGCGACTGGGCACGGCTGGCCCTCGACGAGGCGCGGCTGACACACTGCGTTTGGCCGAAGGATCTGCGCTAGCGCATGGCCCGAAAATCGGAATCGATTTTTGCTGCGCTGACTTTCAGTTCGGAAAGGATCATGCGCAAAAATCAAAGCGTCATTTGTGCGTCCCAAAAAGGGCGGCGCTGCTGACGGTGACTCGATATGCAAAAGCAAGAGCGGCGGGCCAAACCCGCCGCTCTTTGAGTTCCGGAGCTTGAGGACTTAGCGGCGGCCCCAGTTGCCCCGGCCAGATTGAGGCGCGACGGACTCATCCGAGCCGGACTGGCGCGTCGCATCGGTGTTGACGGCATTATGCTCGGTCGGGAGCAGCTTGCGGATCGAACCCGTGAGCGTGTTGTCGACATTTCCAACAGGCGCATTGCCAACCGGCGCAGCCGGCTGGTTGACGCCGTCCGAACCATAGTGGTCGCTGCCGGCAAAGGCGCTGCCTGTAGCAATGAGGACGGCAGCGGCGGTAAGAGCAATCTTGGTCATTTTTCAGGTACTCCAGTATTTCCATGTTTTCAGTGTTGTTGTCCGTCTAGTGGCGTGCCTTGGGAGGATCTCGCGTCGTTCGGACTAGTGTGAGGTGGGTTGGCAGTGCCGCGATTTCCAATCACGAAGATGTTCCGGCTAAGCCCGGAATCGGGTGCTTGAAATCCGCCAAAAGGCTTCCTTCGCCACAATCTTTTGCATTCTTTTCAATTTGTTATGCGAATTTTCCTGCCGCGAGGCGCAGGCATTTGCTGAGCCGGCGTTCACCCGGTCCTGCACGATGCGTCAACAGAAACGAACCGATCGGTTCGATTCCTCCGCTGATGCGCAAATGAAATTTCGCAGAGCTACCGGCTTTGCGTTGCCGCCTTAGACGTGCACGTCACCAAAGGAGAGTTCGCCATCGTCGCCAGCAGCCAGGAAGGCCGTGACCAGCAGGCCGGCATAGAGGGCGGCGACCAGCACGACGATGACCACGCCGGGAATGGGCCCCAAGGCAGCGCCGGTGACGGCCTCGCGCACCGAACCGACGAAGCCGATGCGGACACCCTCGGTTAGAAGACTGGGTGTCGACAGTTTGAGGATCCAGGCCATCAGCAGGATCAGCAGCATGTGGATGTAGTTTCGACGCAGACGGCGCGCCAACGCCGCTCGCTGCGAAATGAGGAATTTTGGAGCGCGCAGGCTTTCGCCGACGATCAATAGCCAATCGGACGCAAAATCCGGCTGCGGCGAGAATATCTGCGCGAAATAGTGCCGTTCGAACTGGCGCACGCGGGCCCGGTAAACGTCGAAGAAGCGATATCGCCGCGCTTCTATCCACAGCAGCAACAGGACAAGCAGCATGGCAAAAAGCAGCACGCCGTGATGCGCGCTAGCCGTCGAAAGCGAGACGGACAGCATCGCCGCGACGACCGTTATCGCCCAATTGCTCGTCCGGTCCAGGCGGTCGCGCCACCCCGTCATGCGTAGAATCTCGGCGCGATGAAAGTGTGACATCGTGGTTACGAGTTCGCCGGGCGAAAGCGTTCTTCCAATGGGGTCCGGCGCTGCCGACACATCTGCCATCACCATGCCTCCACCCGCCACGCAAAAACGGCTGGAGGGATATATCGTTCCGACGCTTCAATTGGCCGAGCGCAGCCAGACCTTGTTGTCGTGAAAAGCCGCACCGCCATAGGGCGCTGGCGCGTCGGCGCCGGTTAGCACATTGATGCCCTCGCCCCGCTCATGGGCGCTGTTCGGCCATATGCCCTCGGCCACTACGACGCCGCGCTTGAGGCCATCGAACAATCTTGCGTGCAGCACGACTTCGCCGCGCGCATTGCCGATCTCGACGCGGTCGCCGTTGGCCAGCCCATAAGCTGCCGCATCGTCCGGATGCAAAAGCAGTTCCGGTCGGCCCTCCTTGGCCTTCGACACCGGCGTCTCCGAAAAGGTCGAGTTGAGGAAATTGCGCGCCGGCGAGGTGGTCAGCCGGAACGGATGCGCCGCATCCGCCACCTCGATCAGGTCGATATGGTCGGGAAATTCCGGCAGGCTTGCCACCGGCCCGAACAGGCCCATGCTTTTCGGCGGCCGGTTGGGCGCCGCCTGACCGGTCCAGTCGGCGCGGAAGCGGAATTTTCCGTCCGCGTGGCCGAAGCCGTTGATGAAATGCGCCGCCTCGAAATCCGGCTGCAAATCGACCCATTTTTCGTCCCTGAGGCTCGAAAAACTGCCCAGGTCCCGCTTGCCCAGGATGATGTCGATATGCTGTTGCTCGGTCATGCCGAAGCCAGGCTTTTCGCCAACGCCCAGCCTTTTACCGAGTTCCTCGATGACGAAATGGTTGGTGCGCGGCCCTTCCGGCGGGTCGATCAGCTTCGGACCGAGCGTGATATGCTGGTTACCGCCGCCCTTGTAGACGTCATCATGCTCGAGGAACATCGTCGCCGGCAGCACGACATCGGCAAGTTTTGCGGTGTCGGTCATGAATTGCTCGTGCACGCAGGAAAATAGGTCGTCGCGTAAAAAACCCTGCTTCACCAGCCGCTGCTCCGGCGCGACATTGACCGGATTGGTGTTCTGGATCAGCAGCGCCGTCACCGGCGGGCCGCCATAGAGCGCATCCTCAGCGCCGGTCAGCACGGGGCCGATGCGCGAATGGTCGAGATGGCGGATCGCGGGGTCGCGCATCCGCGTGCCTTCCAGCAGTTCCTGGTTGAGCTTGAAGATGCCTGAATTGGAATGGAAGGCGCCGCCGCCCTCATACTGCCAGCAGCCGGTGACCGCGGCGATCGAGGCGGCAGCATGCATGTTGACCGAGCCGTTGCGCTGGCGCGAAAAACCGTAGCCGAGGCGGAAATAGGTTTTCTTCGTCGTGCCGACGATGTGGGCGAATGCCTCGATCTCGCCGACAGAAAGCCCTGTTATATCAGCCGCCCATTGCGGCGTCCTCGTCTGAAGATGCGCTTCCAGACCGTGCGGGTCGTCGGTGTATTTTTCCAAATAGGCGCGGTCGGCCATGCCGTCACGAAACAGCACATGCATCACTGCGCAGGCCAGCGCGCCGTCGGTGCCGGGCTTCAGCACCAGGCCGAGATCGGCCTGTTTCATCGTCGCGTTCTCGTAGACGTCGATGACGACGATTTTCGCGCCGCGTTCCTTGCGCGCCTTGATCGCGTGGGTCATGACGTTGACCTGGGTGACCACGGCATTGGTGCCCCAGATCACCACGCAGTCGGACTTGGCCATCTCGCGCGGGTCGGGACCGCGCAACGCGCCGGCGCCCATCATCCAGCCGGTCCAGGCCAGGTTGGTGCAGATCGAACCGAAGAAGCCGGAATATTTCTTGGCGTGCCTGAGCCGCTCGATGCCGTCGCGCTGAACCAACCCCATCGTGCCGGCATAGTAATAGGGCCAGACCGTCTCCGAGCCGTATTTTGCCTCGGCCGCGATGAACTTTTCGGCGACGAGGTCGAGTGCCGCCTCCCAGCTCGCTTCCTTCCAAAGGCCCTCGCCCTTGGCGCCGGCGCGGATCAGCGGCTTCAGCAGGCGCTTGGGGTGATGGACGCGGTCTGCATAGCGGGCGACCTTGGCGCAGATGACGCCTGATGTGTAGCTGTTGGCCTTGGCGCCATGGACGCGACCAATGCGCCTGCTGTCGAGCAGCTCGACCTCGAGCGCGCAGGTCGACGGGCAATCATGCGGACAGGCCGAATGGCCGATTCTGAGCTTGGCGTGCTGATTCATAGGGCCAAACTAGCCGTATATGGCAGCGGCGTGTAGGGCCAGATGGCGCTACTCCGCCGTGCCTTCCTCGTATTCCGCCGACATCGACAGCCATTTTTCTTCGTGGGCGGCCAGCGTCTGGGCAAGCTGCGAGCGCTCCTTGGCCAGCTGTGTCGCCGTCGACGGGTCTTTTTCATAGACCGCCGGATTGGCGAGCTCGTCCTCGATCAAGTCGATGCGCTTGCGGATGCGGTCCATCAGCGCTTCTGTGGCGCGGATCTCCTTGGCCAGCGGCTCGAAGGCCGCGCGGCGTGCGGCCGCGTCGCGGCGACGGTCGGCCTTCGAGGCTTTTTCGGCCTCGCGCTTGCCGCGGCGGTCGCCGGACACGCCGGTGACCAGCGTCTTGTAGTCCTCGAGATCGCCGTCATAGGGATTGACCGCGCCGTCCTTGACCAGCCACAGCCGGTCGGCCGTCGCCTCGAGCAGATGGCGGTCGTGCGAAATCAGGATGACGGCGCCGGGAAATTCGTTCAGCGCATGGATCAGCGATTCACGGCTGTCGATATCAAGATGGTTGGTCGGTTCGTCGAGGATGAACAGGTTTGGTCCTTCGAAGGCCGACAAGCCCATCAAGAGCCGCGCCTTCTCGCCGCCGGACAGGTCCTTGGCGGCGGTGTTCATCTTCTCGGTGGTCAGGCCGAACTGGGCGACACGGCCGCGCACCTTCGATTCCGGTGCTTCCGGCATCAGCCGGCGGACATGCTCATAGGCGTTTTCGTTCGGTCGGAGGTCGTCGAGCTGATGCTGGGCAAAGATCGCCACTTTCAGGCCGGGCGCCACCGTCATGGTGCCGCTCTCCTGCTTCAGCCGGCCCGACAGCAATTTGGCAAAGGTCGACTTGCCGTTGCCGTTGGCGCCGAGCAGCGCGATGCGGTCGTCGGCATCGATGCGCAGCGTCATCTTCTTCAGGATCGGCTCACCCTCGACATAGCCGACATTCACATTGTTCAGCGCAATGATCGGCGAGGCCACGGTCTTCACCGGCTCGGGGAAGGAGAACGGCCGCACGTTGTCGTTCACAATCGCGGCGATCGGCTTCATCTTTTCCAGCGCCTTGATACGCGACTGCGCTTGTCTCGCCTTAGAGGCCTTGGCCCGGAAGCGCTCGACGAAGGACTCCATGTGCTTGCGCGCGGCTTCCTGCTTGACCCTGCCCTTCTCCTGGAGCTCGCGCTGCTCGGTGTATTGGCGCTCGAACTGGTCGTAGCCGCCACGCCAGAAGGTCAGCTTCTTCTGGTCGAGATGGACGATCGAGTTGACGGCGCGGTTAAGCAGGTCGCGATCGTGCGAGATCAGAAGCACGGTGTGCGGATATTTCGACACGTAGTTTTCCAGCCACAGCGTGCCTTCGAGGTCGAGATAGTTGGTCGGCTCGTCGAGCAGCAGCAGATCGGGCTCGGCAAACAGCACTGCCGCCAGCGCCACCCGCATGCGCCAGCCGCCGGAGAAGGACGAGGCCGGCCGCCGCTGGGCGTCGTCATCAAAGCCGAGGCCGGCGAGGATGGTGGCGGCGCGCGACTCGGCCGAATGCGCGTCGATGTCGGCCAGCCGCATGTGGATGTCGGCGATGCGGTGCGGATCGGTCGCCGTCTTTTCTTCTTCGAGCAATGCGGAGCGTTCAAGGTCGGCCTTGAGCACGATCTCGATCAGCGGCTCCTCGGTGCCGGGCGCTTCCTGCGCCACCTGGCCGATGCGCGTGTTCTTCGGCAGGCTGATCGAGCCGGTCTCGGAGGCGAGATCGCCGGTGATCGCCTTGAACAAGGTGGTCTTGCCGGTGCCGTTACGGCCGACAAGCCCTGCCTTGCTGCCGGCCGGCAAGGTCAGCGAGGCATGGTCGAGAAGCAGGCGTCCGGCCATACGGAGCGAAAGGTCGTTAATGATCAGCATGGCCGCGCTTTTGCACGGGACGTCGGCGCTTCGCAAGACCTTGAGCGCCGGTTGGTCGCATAAGGCATGAAAATGGCCGGCGGCGGCAGGTTGCCTGATGCCGCAGGAGGGGAAGACGATCGATCCAATCGCCGGCCTCGCCGGATCAGAGGGCCGACTCTGAATTGGGCCGGGAACCTGCAGCGACGGCGCGTCGCCTGGCGAGCATCGACTACTCGCATCCGAAAGTTGCGCATTTGTCAGTTAATTGCCGTGCAACGCGGTCGTCTTCAGCGATCGCACCATGACGCAAGGGCAAGACTCAGCTATGTCTAGGTGTGCGGCGGACCTGATACCCGCCTGGCCGGCGCCATCTCCTCCCAAGCGGCGCCGGCCATTTTTTCCCGCAGCGTTCACTGTGCCGGCGGTGTGCCGGGTTGATCACCGCCTGACGTCGATTTGGGTGCAGGGTCGACCTGCGGGATTTGATCGACGGTGCCAGGGGCCTTCGTCGGCGGGATATTGTTGTCGCAAGCCGCCACAGCCAGGGCTGCGGCTAAAGCCAGCAAGATTGAGAGCTTATTCATCGCAACCTCCTGTCACCGGGCAAACGAGACGGTGCCGATTTGGTTGCACGCTCAGACAGAGCTCGGGGCGTTTGGAGAACGGGGGAACAAAAAGCCGCCTCTTCGGTTGGTCCACACCAATGGAGAAAATCATGATCCGTCTGCTCATAGCCGGGGCCGCCGTCTACGTGGCCTACCGCATAGTCAGGGAAATCGTCGACGAGGTGCCCGACGACTTCGATCCGCTGTTGCTGCCGCCTCCCGATGACGACAAGTCGCTGCGGCGGCAGTCGGCGGCGATGGGCGTAGAGCCAGAGCGCTAGATCGAGTTCATCGGCTGGTGCGTCAATAGGGTCGGCGCGTCGATCGCAACTCTCACGTCGAAACCGTTGCGAACAAAGCAGAAACGATGCTTGATGGGCAATGAACCTCGCTGCCCGTGATTCGACCTTCCGGCCTGCCTATCTCGCGAAGCTGAATGCCGAGCAGTGCCTTGCCGTCGAGCATGGCGACGGCAAGGTCGCCGGGCCGTTGCTGGTGATCGCCGGGGCCGGCTCCGGCAAGACCAGCACGCTGGCGCATCGCGTCGCGCATCTGATCGTCAGGGGCGCCGATCCCAGGCGCATCCTTTTGATGACGTTTTCGCGTCGCGCCGCATCGGAAATGGCCAAGCGGGTCGAGCGGATCGCCGGCGAGGTGCTCGGTCGCGATGCATCCGTCATCACCGATGCTCTCACCTGGGCCGGCACATTCCACGGCATCGGCGCCAGGCTGCTGCGCGACTACGCGCTGGAGATCGGCCTCGATCCGGCCTTCACCATCCACGACCGCGAGGATTCGGCCGACCTGATGAACCTCGCCCGGCACGAACTCGGCTTCTCGAAGACGGAAGGCCGTTTCCCGACCAAGGGCACGTGCCTGGCGATCTATTCGCGCGCCGTCAACGCGCAGGCGCCGCTTGGCGAGGTTCTGGGTTCAGTGTTTCCCTGGTGCGCGGGGTGGGCAGAACAGCTTAAGGCGCTGTTCGCCCGCTATGTCGAGGCCAAGCAGGCGCAGAACGTGCTCGATTACGACGACCTGCTGCTCTACTGGGCGCAGATGGGGGGCGAGCCGGAGATATCGGCGCATCTGGGTGGGCGCTTCGACCATGTTCTGGTCGACGAATACCAGGACACCAACCGGCTGCAGGCCTCGATCCTCACGGCACTCAAGCCGGACGGATCCGGGCTGACGGTGGTCGGCGACGATGCGCAGTCGATCTACTCGTTTCGCGCGGCGGAAGTGCGCAACATCCTCGACTTCCCAAAACAGTTCGCGCGGCCGGCCGAGATCGTCATGCTTGAGCGCAACTACCGCTCGACCGAGACCGTCCTGGCCGCCGCCAATGCGGTGATCGGCGAGGCCTCGGAGCGCTTTACCAAGAACCTATGGACGGAGCGTAAATCGGCCGAAAAGCCGAAGCTGGTCAGCGTTCGCGACGAGGCCGAGCAGGCGAGTTACGTCTGCCAGGCGATCCTGACCGAGCGCGAGGCCGGCACGGCGCTGAAGGCGCAGGCCGTGCTGTTTCGCGCCTCGCACCACAGCGGGCCGCTGGAGATCGAGTTGACGCGCC
>NZ_RZTA01000176.1:0-8617 GCF_004023115.1 Mesorhizobium sp. M6A.T.Cr.TU.017.01.1.1 | reverse complement strand
GGGGCGCACGCCTTCGCCGAACATCTCGACGAAAAGGGCTGTGGTCTTGTGGACGAGGTCCTCCTTCTGCCCGGCGGACAGAGCGCGCTCCGGCACCTTGAAGTTTGCAAACGGCATGATGTCAATTCCCTGTGGTTGTTGCGGAAAAAATCAGACTGTGCCGCCATTGGCGCGCAGCACCTGGCCGTTGACCCAGCCGCCGTCCGGACCGGCGAGGAACGACACGACGCCGGCGATGTCGGCGGGCTGGCCGAGCCGACCGAGCGGGATCATCTTGGTGATCGTCTCGACCAGCGCCTCGGACTTGCCGTCGAGGAACAGCTCGGTCGCCACCGGCCCCGGCGCCACGACATTGACGGTGATGCCGCGCGTCCCAAGCTCCTTAGCCAGCACATGCGTCATCGCCTCGACGCCGGCTTTGGTCGCGGCATAGACGCCGTAGCTCGGCTGGTAGAGCCCGACGACGCTGGACGAGAAGCTGACGATGCGGCCGCCGTCGCGCAGCCGTCTCGCACCTTCGCGCATGCCGCGGAACACGCCACCAAGGTTCACCGCGATCTGTCGGTCGAAATCCGCGTCGTCCATCTCAGCGAACGGCGCAAGCTTCATGATGCCGGCGTTGTTGACCAGCACGTCGAGCCCGCCGAAGGCCTGCTCGGCGGCGTCGAACAAACGCGCCACGCCCTTGGGATCGCCGACATCGGCCTGGATGGCGATTGCCGTGCCGCCTTCAGCCGCGATCTCGCGCACCACGCTTTCGGCCGCTTCGGCGCCCCTGGCGTAGTTGACGACGACCGAAAAGCCGTCACGCGCCAGCCGCCTGGCGATTTCGGCACCGATTCCCTTCGAGGCGCCGGTCACCAGCGCCGCTCTTCCATTTTGTGTAGCCATGTCAGATCTCCAATTCTTGTGGACTGAAGGTAGGTGATAAATTTGCCGGGGTAATCGCTCGGGTCTTGCCAACACCATTCGGATATGGCGAACAATGGCGATGGACAGTCTCGACCGGATGCGCCTTCTCACCCGCGTGATCGAGCGCGGCAGCTTCACCGCGGCGGCCGCCGATCTCTCGATGTCGCGATCGACCGCCACCGAGGCGATCAAGGAGCTGGAGGCGCGGCTAGGGGTCAGGCTTCTCGAGCGTACCACACGCCACGTCGCCCCTACCCTCGACGGCCAGGCCTATTACCAGCGCTGCCTCGCCATCCTGGCCGATATTGAGGATGCCGAGGCCGGCTTCCAGGCGGCGCAGCCGCAAGGGTTGCTCAGGATCGACGTGCACGGCTTCATGGCCCGTCATTTCATCCTGCCGCGGCTCGCCGAATTCCTCGATCGTTATCCCCGGATCGACCTGCATATCGGCGACGGCGACCGGCTGGTCGACCTGGTGCGCGAAGGCGTCGATTGCGTGCTGCGCTCCGGCGAACAGGCCGACAGCGGCATGATCGTGCGGAGAGTGGCGACGCTGCGCGAAGTCACCTGCGCCAGTCCGGCCTACCTGGAGAGGCACGGCGTGCCGGCCGCACCCGACGATCTCGGAGGCCATGCGATGGTCGGCTTCCGCTCGTCGCGGACCGGCGAGGTAATGCCGCTTGAATTCACGGTTGCGGGCGAGCTGCGCACCATCACGCTGCCGAGCCGGGTGACGGTCAACGGCTCCGACACGATGGCGGAGCTCGCCCGCCTCGGCTTCGGCCTTGTGCAGGCGCCGCACTACCGCTTCGCCGGCGATTTCGCGCGCGGCACGCTGGTCGAGGTGCTGCCGGACTATCCGCCGTCGCCGACGCCGCTGTCGGCGCTGTATCCGCAAAACCGCCAGCTTGCGCCGCGCGTGCGGGTGTTTATCGACTGGGTGATCGGGATTTTTGGCGAGGATGGGAAATCGGGCAGGGTGTGACGAGCCGGGGGCCGCCGGCTACTTTTGCGCAGGGGCCGCGTTCCTTCGCGCCCCCTCTGTCCTGCCGACGTCGCTGACGCCCGTCTCCCCACGCATCACGCGTCCCTCGGCGCCCATGGCGGTTCTTCCCATCGTGATGTAGTAATCTTGTGTCCAGAACCGGCCATGGCCCGGCTCTGGAAACGGCGGGCTTCAATTGGGGGATATGTTGCCATGCGAGCGATGCTGTTCGGCCTGATGCTGTTGCTGCCGACCATGGGCCTGGCGGAACCGATCGAAACCCAGAAGATCATCACCGCGCTGACCGGCGACTGGAACGGCGACGGCGCCGTCGATCTGGTGATGATCGTCGAGACCAAGCCCGGCGACCCGATGGACATGTATTTCTTCCTTAGGGACCGCGAGGCCAATTTTCTCAAACCTGCCGGCATCGTGCGTGAGCAGATCTACGGAGAGTGGAACGGTTACGACCGGCCGGGCTACGGGGCTTCCGACACCGAGCCGGAGCTGTCCACGCTGCCCAACGGCTCGATCAACCTATACCTGCCGGCAATGCCGGTCGGCAGCAAACGGACCAACACGACGCTGACGCTCGCTTACCGCAATGACGCCTTCATCGTCGCCGGCTTTGCCTATGACTATCACGATTATCTTGAGGACAATGTCGCAAGCGACTGCGACTACAACGTTTTGACCGGCAAGGGCAAAAGCAGCAAGATGCAGCCCGATGGCACCACAAAGCAGAAGACCGTGGCGGTGGAAGGCAAGGTCATTGCCTTTTCGGAGTGGAGCCCCGGAATAGGCTTCAGCGCCTGCGGCGAGTGAGGCACGCCGCACCATCGGATTTTCCGATAGCACTATCGTTTTCTTCCGTTTCCGCTTCGAGCCCAGACCTGCGACTTCCCTGACCAAGTGATCGTCTGTGGAAGCGAAGGATGGCGGATATGGCAAACAGAAAAGTGCTGGTGGTCGGCGGCAGTTCGGGAATGGGTCTGGCGCTGGCAAGGCGGTGCCTCGAGGCTGGCGCCGAGGTTGTCATTGCCGGGCGCAACGAGGACAGGCTGAAGCGCGCCCGCGAGCAACTGGGCAACCCTGCCGCGCTGGACACGATCGCGGTCGACATCACCCGGGAGGATCAGGTCGCCGCTTTGTTCAGGCGGATCGGCCGGCTCGACCATATCGTCAGCACAGCAGCCGATATCGAAGGCGCCTATGAGCTGTTGCCTGCGCTCGAGCTGAAGGCGGCGCAAAGGGTGGTGGAAAGCAAATTCTATGGGCCGCTACTGCTGGCCAAACATGGCGCGCCGATGCTTTCGGCCACGGGCTCCATCACCTTCACATCAGGCATCGCGGCCTATCGGCCGGCGGCGCGGGGCTCGGTCGTCGCCGCGGTCAATGCGGCGCTGGAGGGGCTCGTGCGGGCGCTCGCCATCGAGCTGGCGCCCATCCGCGTCAACGCGGTCTCGCCGGGCTGGGTCGACACGCCGATCTGGACCTTCGTTGCCGGCGCCAAGAAGGACGACACGCTGAACGCGATGGCAGAGCGGCTGCCGGTCGGGCGGGTCGGACAACCCGACGACATCGCCGACGCTATTTGCTTCTTGATGGGCAACGCTTTCACGACAGGGACGACACTGCATGTCGAGGGCGGGCATCGGCTGGTCTGACCGGCGCGAAATTGTCGCCAGCGGCCGCCAGCAGCAGTTTCAAGGCTGGCGGCTGCACCCGCCTGCGGCGCCAGATCATGGCAATCGACGCCGTGCGGACCGGGCCCGGCCAGGGCATTTCGATGACCTCGCCACGATCGAGCGCCTCGACCACGGCCAGGCGCGGCACCAGACCAAGGCCGGCCCCAGCCGCCACCAGGCGCGCGATCGTGCCGATGCTGCCGACTTCGGCGGCAAGCCTCGGCGATGCAAGGCCTGCCTCGGCAACAGCCTTGTCGAACAGGTGCCGATAGATGCATCCGGCTTCGGTGACGACGAAGCGCATGCTGGCAAGCGCCGTGAGATCGCCTCTCATCGCTGCCTCCTCAGGAGGAACGACAAGGATCAATGGTTCCGCCGATAGCGTCCGTCTGGCGAGGCGTTCGTCGACCTTCTCGAAACCGTCCCTGTCGAAGCAGAAGGCGACGTCGATCTCGCCATCTTCCAGCTTGCGCACGAGATCACCGCTGCCCGCGACCTTCAGCCGAAGATCGATGTCGGGATGGGCGGCCTGGAAATCCGGGAGCCATTGCGCCAGCCTCGCCGAGGCGATCGTCTCCAGCGCGCCGATCGTCACCGATCCGGCGGCATGTCCGGCGGTCACGTCCACGGCCGCCCGTGCCTGTTCGACCAGCATCAGAATGTCCTCGGCATAGGATTTCAGCGTGACGCCCGCCGGCGTCAGTTGCAGGCCCTGCTTCGACCGCGTGAACAGGGCCGTGCCAAGCTCGGCTTCAAGCGTCTGGATCTGATCGCTCACGCTCGATTGCGCGAGGTGGATCTCCTCCGCGGCGCGCGTGATGTTTCGGCACCGCGCAACCGCGAGGAACGTCTTGAGCAGCCTTGGATGCATCAGGTGACCCGTATCGACTGCTTCACTGCAGCTGCGGTTTCTTGAGAAAGCTGTTGCGGTCGGCCGACTTGACGCGCAGCCAGGTTTCGCGGCCGTCGCGCACCACCCGCAGCGGGATCTCCGCGCCCGCCGGATTCTGCCATAGCTTGCGGTAGAAATCGGCGAGCCCGTCGACTTCGCCGTCGCGCACATCCGAGATGATGTCGCCTTGGCGCAGGCCGGCTTCGGCGGCCGGGCTGCCTTCGGCTACGCTCATCACCACCACCTCGCCATTGCTTTCGGCGGAGAAGGCGCCGAGCCAGGGGCGCGGTGGCTTGGAGACTTGGCCGCGTGTCAGGAGATCGTCGAGAATGGGCGGCAGAAGGTCGATCGGCACCACCATGTTGATATCGGCGATCTCGCCGGCGCGGCTCATCTGCAGGCGCAGCGAACCGATGCCGAGCAGCCTGCCGTCCTGCCCGATGAGTGCCGCACCTCCCCATGACGGATGGGCGGGCGCGGTGAAGATCGCCTCGTCCAGAAGATATTCCCAATAGCCGGCGAATTCCTGCTTGGTGATGATGTGCGCGCTGACCGACTGGCCGATGCCGTCGGCGAGCACCACGGGATCGCCGGCCATCGCCTTGGCCGCGTCGCCGAAAGCCACCGCGGGCAGGCCGAGCGGGGCCAGCGCCTGCACCAGGCCGAAGCCCGATTCCTGGTCGTAGGCGAGCGCGTGCGCGGGAACCACGCGCCCGTTATGGTCGGTCAGCCAGACTTCTTCCGCCTCGGTGATGAGATAGCCGATGGTGAGCACCAGACCGTCGTCGCGAATGACCACGCCGCTGCCTTCCCGGCTCGTGCCCAGCGCATTCGCGGTGAAGGCGTCGTCGGGGATCGAGGCGCGCACCGCCACGATGGACCGCAAAATCGTATCGATGGTCATGCTCTCAATCCCGGCAATATTCATGGCGGCCGCCAAAGGCCCGATATCCTCTATAGGTATGGCGCACGTGACGAGGCGCAAGGGCATCCGTGATCCCTTCCCAAGGGGGAGAACGTGGGCCGGCACCCGGAACCGACAATAGTTCAACACAAGTTGAACTTCCTGCTGCCAGCACTACCTTTATCTATGTGCGGATGAATCTGCCCATCCTCGCTCCCTTTCTCATCGCGCAAGCTGATCCTCCCCAAGACCCTCCCCGCTCCCAACAAAGGCCTCCCGAGATGAACCAATACACACCGCCGAAAGTATGGACCTGGAACAAGGAAAATGGCGGCGCCTTCGCCAGCATCAACCGGCCGATCGCCGGCCCGACGCATGACAAGGAGCTGCCGGTCGGCAAGCATCCGCTGCAGCTCTATTCGCTGGCGACACCGAATGGCGTCAAGGTGACGATCATGCTGGAGGAGCTCCTGGCGCTCGGCCACAAAAGCGCCGAATATGACGCCTGGCTGATCAGGATTAACGACGGCGACCAGTTCGGCAGCGGCTTCGTCGAGGTCAATCCCAACTCAAAAATCCCGGCGCTGATGGACCGCAGCGGGCCAAAGCCGATCCGCGTCTTCGAATCCGGCTCGATCCTGGTGCATCTGGCCGAAAAATTCGGCGAATTCCTGCCGACCGAGCAGCCGGCGCGCGCCGAAACCCTGTCATGGCTGTTCTGGCAGATGGGCTCGGCGCCGTATCTCGGCGGCGGCTTCGGCCATTTCTACGCCTATGCGCCGGAAAAGATCGAATATGCCATCGACCGCTTCGCCATGGAGACCAAGCGCCAGATGGACGTGCTCGACCGGCGCCTCGCTGAAAGCGAATATCTCGGCGGCACCGACTACACCATTGCCGACATCGCCGTGTGGCCCTGGTATGGCGGGCTGGCGCTCGGGCGCATGTACAATGATTCCGGCGAGTTCCTGTCGGTCCAGGACTACAGACACGTGCAGCGCTGGGCCAACGCGATCGACGCGCGGCCGGCGGTGCAGCGCGGCCGCATGGTCAACCGCGCCTTCGGCGAGCCGGCGATGCAGTTGCACGAGCGCCACGACGCCAGCGATTTCGACACCAACACGCAGGACAAGCTGGCGGCGGAGTGAGCAGAGCGACGGAGCTGAGCGGATGACGCGGCGATCTCCCCCGGGGGAGATCGGCAGCTTCAACCCGCCACGTCTCGACGGCGGATCAGGATTGCACAAGCCGCAGGCAGGCTTCCGCGCTGCCCAATCCCAGGCATATGTATTCGGAAATATATACTGGTTGACTAAAGTAACGGAACGTCCAATGCACATTCCCAGAACCGAACAAGTCCGCTTTCAAAAGGCTTAGACCATAATGTCTATTTCAGGAACATCATGATCTAAGCATATAGATATTCAGCCGGATTGGCGTCGAATCTCGACACGTCGTAAAACCGGATACCGTCTCGATGGTCCAGCACTCACGGGTCGCGGATCACCTGTGTGTCTTTCGCCCGGTTCTATAGATCAGCCGGACGACGAACACAAAATATCCAACCTGCAAAACGATCAGGGTCAGGACTGTCCAGCCCAGCGCCTTCCAGATTGAACCGGTTGCCAAAAAAGTCGAGAGCGCCACGACGAGTGACGCGGTGGTCATCCCCACCAGGAACTGTGGAAAATTCATTGCTTTTCAAGGCCGTCCCGGGCTTGCAACAGCCGCGACGACCCCCCTTGCCCATTTACCCCAGACCAACGTTTTCACCCTTTCAATGGTTGCGCAAGTGGCAAATGGAACAGAAGTGTGCACATATTTAACGCAATCTTTGGTTGAGGCTCTACCTTGGCTATCGCTGGTCCATTCAAAAAGAGACGACCTGTAACGGGAGGACATGATGGAAATTTGTTGCGCGCCGGACACTCCGGGCGCAACGTAGGCCCTACGGACTGACATAAAATAAGAATATCAGTCCATGGGAGGGATGGGGAACATGGCGCTCAAGGTAATCGGCGCGGGATTCGGACGCACGGGCACATGGTCGACCTTTGCCGCGCTGAACAGGCTCGGCTTTCCCTGCTATCACATGCAGGAAGTGATCCTCAATAAGACCAACAAGGGCCACCTCGACTTCTGGCGCAAGGTGGCGAACAGCAAGCCCGGCACGCCGCACGACTGGGACCGTGCGTTTGCCAACTACAAGGCGACGGTCGACAATCCCGGCTGCTGCGTGTGGCGAGAATTGCTGGCCGCCTATCCCGATGCCAAGGTGCTGCTGACGCTTCACCCGCGCGGCGCCGAAGGCTGGTACGACAGCACGATCGATACGATCTACTTCACCGAAAATCTCTGGCAGTTCAAGATTTTGGAGTGGCTGACGCCGTTCGGCCGGAAATTCGGCGACATGTCGCGCAAGCTGATCTGGGGTCGCGTGCTGGCCGGCGTGATGGACGACCGCGAGCGGGCAATCGCGCGCTACAACGCTTACACCGAGGAGGTGAAGGCCGCAGTGTCGCCGGAAAAACTTCTGGTGTTCACGGTGACCGAAGGCTGGGGGCCGCTGTGCCGCTTTCTCGGCGTGGCGGAGCCGCGGGAGCCGTTCCCGAACCTCAATGACCGCGAAAGCGTCAAGAAGGTCATCCGCGACGTCATCAAGGGATCGTACATGATGCTCGGGCTGTCGATCGCGGGCGGCGTGGCGGTGCTGGCTGGGCTTTGGTGGTGGCTGGGGTAGCCGGCGTCAGCCAAGGCGCCGCCAGCGAACCCTATTCGGGCGAAGGCACCGGCGGCTTGTTCGTCATGGTGGCGCCGAAGGCCGCGGCTATGACAGCGGCTACCCCCAGGCACTGCAGCCCGGTCAGGATCTCGTGCAGGAACAGGAACCCCGCCAACGCGCCCAGCGCCGGCTCCAGGCAGGTCAGCGTGCCGTAGAGCCTGGCCGACATCCTGGTCAGCGCCACCATCTCCAGCCAAAACGGCAGCGCGCTGGAGAACAGCCCGACCAGCAGGGCGCCGGCCAGGATCGACGGCGCGACCAGCGCCGGCCCCGCCTCGGCCACGCCGAACGGCAGCGCAAGCACCGCGGCGATTGCCAAGCCGTAAGCCGTGGTCTGGCCGCCGAGTTCCGCGCCCGCCTTCTGCGCGAACACGATGTAGAGTGCCCAGAAGCCGCCGGCCGCCAGCGCCAGCATCACGCCGGTCGGATCGAGCGCCTGGCGCGAATGGACGAG